>JBFFHG010000697.1:0-3101 GCA_041557055.1 Desulfosarcinaceae bacterium | reverse complement strand
TCTGAATATAGGGTCCGGCACCCAGGCAAAGGGCTTCCTTTACTCTGTCCGTTTCTGAAAAGCCGCTCGCTATGACCGCTTTTTGTGTGGGATGAAGTTCCAATATTTTTTTAAAGGTGTCCAAACCGTCCATACCGGGGTCCATAATCATGTCCAGCACAATGACATCGGCGCTGTTTTCCAGCAGATGGTTGACGGCTTCTTCGCCGCTTGAGACGATCGCCACCTGATACCCCAGTTGCAATAACATGTCCGAGGCGATCTGGCGCTGCTCCACCACATCATCCACCAACAGGATGGATTCACCGTTGCCATGGTAAGATGCAATGGGATCTTGATTTTGAACAGTTGTCCGTTGCTTGCGCGTGACGGGAAAATAGAGGCTGAATCGGGAACCCCGGCCTTCAACACTGTTCACGTCAATGTAACCTTTATGGTCTTTCACGGTTCCCCAGACCACCGCCATTCCCAATCCGGTACCGCTTCGGCCCATTATTTTCTTGGTGAAAAAAGGCTCGAAAATCCTGTCGATGTCCTTGGGCGCGATTCCCGTACCGTTATCCAACACTTTCAGAACCACATAATCCCCCTCCTCGATATCATCATAGCCTTTAACAGGTTGATCGAGATAGCGGTTTGTCGTGTTGATCTGAATCTCCCCGCCATGGGGCATGGCTTCGACCGAATTTGAAACCAGATTCATGACGGTTTTAATTAAATGAACGCTGGAACCGGCGATATCCAAAAGATTGCGCTCCAGTGAGGCGGTCACTTTGACGCCGGAGTGGTACGACATCAGTTTCTCATATTCGGGACTGTCAAGGTATTCGCGGATGACATGGTTTAAATTAAGCACCTCCTCGACAACCACCCCTCTGCGCGTGAGGGTCAGCAAATCCTGAACAATGGCGGCGGCCTTTTTCCCGGATTCCCGCATCACCTGAATCGGTCTTCGAAGGGGGCTGTCCGGCGGGATCTGCATAAGCAGGAGATCGGGGTAACTAACGATTCCGGAGAGCATGTTGTTCAGATCGTGCGCCACCCCGCCGGCCATGGTGCCCAGAACCTCCATGCGCTGTGCGCGCTGAAGTTGAGCCTCCAATTTTTTTTGTTCTTGTTCCGCACGCTTTTTTTCGGTGAGATCAATGATTATCCCACGCATGCCCACGGATCTATTGGATTGCATCACAGGGGTTGAATGTATTTCGATTGGGAATGTACGCCCATCTCTGGTGCAGGCAAAATGTTCATAGCCATCCAGTTTTTCCCCATTTAATATTGCATGTAATTTTTTGTGCACCGGGCTGTTTCCGTGGGATGCAAAAATCCGGAATGCGCTGATGCCATTATCGAAATCTTCTTTGGAATAGCCCAACAGTTCGAATGTGTTGCGATTGGCAAAAGTAATTGTTCCCCGGACATCTGTTTCAAATACGATCTGGGGCAGTGAATTGGCCAATTCCCTGAATTTTTCCTCGCTCTGCCGCAGAGCCATCTCAGCCTCAATACGGTCGTCTATTTCGATAAGAAGTTTTGCATTCACCTGACGAAGTTCAGCCGTGCGATCCTCAACTATGGATTCAATCTGCTGATTTTTCATCATTAATTCTTTTTCCGCCCCCTGTCGTTCCCTTACCTCTTTTTCAAGATTGGCAATCAAGTCGATGTTTTCATACTTGAGAACCAGAAAATTATAAATTTCCCGGTTAAGTCGCTTGGCGGCCGTAAACATAAAGAACGCATAGATGACCAACATGCTCCCCATGGCTGCGTGCAAGCCATCCCGGATGGTGAAGAAGACGATAATCAGCGGCACGATGGTAGGAATGCTGAATGCATAAAAGGTCGCCATGATGGAGGCAAAGGTTCCCACCGATCCGGCCACCATTCCACCCAGTACCAAGGCGATCAACACTTGATGGGCAATGGATGAATAGGGGAACAGGAAAACGGGAACCGCGCCCCAGATGCAGCCGGACAGAGCCAGTGAAAACAGAAATATGGTTTTGCGGCGCCCAAGGTTTCCAGAGTTCAGGGGGCGATTTTGTAAATTAATTTGGATAAGGATGCGAACCAGGTTGACCGACAAGCATGTGGACACCCAAAAAAAAAGCTTCTGGTTTGGTATGACGCCAAACAACACAATGGCAAGGATGATGGAAATCAAGGCCGTGGCAATGATACCCAAAAGGGCTTGGGCGGTTAGCCGTTGCACCTGATCTATGGCTATTTTTTCTTGAGTTGTTTTATCGTGTTCCACAAATTTTCCCGGCACAATCCTCTGTTATGCAAGCAGTATCAGATGGGGGGGACGCTTTGCTCCAACGCAATAAATGGCCCGAGGAGGCCTTTTGAGACCGCTTATCTCTTTTTTTATCGGCCCCTTCAGTTCATAACTTAAACGCGCACCGGTCATCATCTTTGAAAAATGAACGGGTCAAAATGAAACCATTCAAATGGATGGCGACGCAGAGCGGTTTCCATGTGGCGCAAATAGCATTGGGCAGCGGACTGGATGGCCGTTGATCTTTGCCGGCGGGTGGCGGCGGTAACATGGATTGGGGGCAAGGCGGAAAAACGATATTGTCCGGTTGCCGTTCTAAATGCGAAAAAAACGATCAGGGGCGAACCGGATACCAATGAAAGCACAAAGGGGGCCTCGGGAATGCGAACCGGATGCCCCAAAAAGATGCCGGTGACAGTGCGCTGATCCTTGCGCCACACCACGTCGCCGGCCATTGAGACAAATCCGCCCTTTTGCAGGAAACAGATGCCTTCGACAATATCAAAAGGAGAGCCGGCATTAAAATCGACACCAACGATCCGAATGCCGTCCCGGCGCACACTCTGTTTCTGCATCTCCTCGATCTCTTCCTTGTCCCGAATCCCCATATAGAGCAGCAGCTGAAGATGGGGGATGACTTTTGTCAGCAGATGGGCCGCAACTTCCCAGTTGCCCATATGCGACATGAGCAGAATAGCGCCCTTTTTTTGGGCGTGGGCGGAAACAACATACCGGCGGCCCTCAATGGTGTCGACGGGATTCTTGATTTCGCGTTGGCTAAAGCGATCCAGATAGACATGGGTAAAACTCAAAAACT
>JBFFHG010000696.1:0-3112 GCA_041557055.1 Desulfosarcinaceae bacterium | reverse complement strand
CAAGAATTTCCGGAATCCGTTGCTATCTCCTGTTTGCAATGCGCTCAATGGTTTCAATGGCGGAGTCGTTTAACTTCCGATTAAACTGAAGGTGCACAGAATATTCGTCCAGAGGATGGCTCTGGACGCCGTGCACAACTCCGGCTAAAGCGATGGTTTTTGATTTGCCCTTTACTTCCAATGCAAAACGCACACCAATATTGCGGCCGATGAGGTTTCGAACCGCTTCGCGATTCTTGGATTGAAAATAGAAGGACAAGCCGCCTTTTGAAATGTCCCATAGTTCCGCGGTCACCGAACGCTGTATGGCTTTGGCGGTCTCGGAGGCCAGAAGCTGAAACGACACTTTGGTATTCAGATTTATCCGCTTATAGGATCGTCGGTCGATTCCTTTCTGCCGTAACTGATTCAATATGGTTTTTCCGTAGCTGCATATCTTTTTTAAATTGGGCTCCAATGAGCTGTGGGCATTTTTCAATTTTTCAAAGGCGGCCCTGTCAATATGACTGACTTCAACCCGGGTCAATGTTTTTACGGCGGCTGTACAGACATTCACGGAAAAAAAGGTGTCCTCGCCGAAAATATCGCCGTTTCCCAGTTTCTGAATAAGAAATTCCTTGTCCTGGTCACTATAGAGCAGTTTAAGTTGTCCCTGAGAGATGAAAAAGAGCTTGTCATTGTCTTGCCCCTGATTGAGGATCACCATGTCGCTTTCCAATGTCTCTTTTTTCAGGGCCAGGAAGAGGGCGTTGACCTCTTTAGAGGATAGCTCTTTAAAAAAACGCGACCACAAACGGCGGTGATCCGGCGTTATGGCTTTACTCTTTTCGGCGTCAATAACCTCATTGACCTCTACAATTCGAGACAAGGCAAAACTGTCAATTTCGTAAAGCCGGTCGCGAAATGCCTCCGATTTGGCGAAGTCTTTCTTCCTGGCGCTGAATGTGGCCAATTTGCAGAGCAGTTCAAAGGCCTTGTCGGTCTGGCCGGCATTGAGATGTCGGTCGACCATCGCCTCCGGATCAGAGATTGTTTCCTTCAAGGTCATCCTCCAGTGTATTGATTTTAGCGCATCAACCAGCGGCGGATTAATATTTACGGCAACTGCGTTTTAATCGCCTCGCTTTTAGTGACAGGTTATATGATATATTTTATGATTTTCAATCGTTGCTGTCAAGGGAATAATTATTTGTAATTATTGAATAAAATTAGTTGATCGATTTATTGAACCATGTCATGAAAATGGTTCGAGTTTTTTCCATGGCAGGATTGGACCTGACCTTGATAAAACCCAATCCAAAATATGAAGGGTTCCTAAACTATGGCACTATTGGTTTCTAAAACTGTCCGAACCATTGTTACAAGAGCCGGCGTTTAAAACCCCATCCGTCTACCCGATTGGAGTCCACCATGGTTGAACATGCCGTCGCGCCAAAGCGACCTGTCGATCTATTGAATCGTATCCTCGCGCTAAAAAATCGTTAATTTGTTGCTTGACCTTTTGGCCCACCTCCAACATTCGTGCAACCAGGGGCATTTGAGATCACGCAACCCTAAAATCCAAGTTCTCACGTCGCTTGCACGTTCCCAATAAATTGATGAAATTGTTCAGGGTCGGATTGCCACGGGGGCCGACCATGCGCCGAATTTTCTTTTATTATTTTTATTGGCTTTCAAAAGATGATTTTGATTCATGCGGTTCGTTCAAAAAAATAGACGCACATTACATGCCTTCCGAAATCAGGCTTTTTACGCCCGCTCTTCAGCGTTAAAATTTTTGCGGTTGAGGGTGTCGTCTTTTCAAGGTCGAACATTTCCACCTAAATCGCTTGGCGTTTTTGGGGCCTTACAAAATAGAACAGACCGGATTGAACTACCAGGCCCGCTAAAATCATTGCGGCGGCAATGACAAAGGATGCCTGATAAGCATAAGATTCCGTCTCTCCATTTGAAATCAGATAATCCACCAGGGGGCCCAGGAGCAATGTGCCGGGCAGGCCCCAGCTTAGAAAGAAGGTCGCATTGAACCAGGCAAAGCGCCGTGCACGCCGATCCGGGGGGATCAACAAGGCGGCCAGTTCATAGGCGGAAGCCAGGATGGTGGCGTCGGCCACACCGCGCAGAAAACTGCCCAGGTATATCAACGGCAGCGCTTTGCTGGTTGCCAGGATAATTATGGCCAAAAAGGATGATCCGCTGGCTGTCAGCAATGTTGCAGCGGTACCCATCTTACGGTTGAGCCAGCCGACGAGCCACCCAAAACAGACGATGGCTGCTGATTGCGTGTTCAGGATATAACTTAATGTCCGGCTGCTGACTGCCAATCCCGATTCCAAGGTAAGGTATTGGGGAAAAATAATCGCAATGGAGTTACGGCCGAAATTGATCAACGTGATGCCGCATAGAAAAATGACGAAAATTTTCAGCGTCTCGGGAGCGGCGGCGAATGTTGAATTGTTATGGGAATTCGATCCGATCCCAGTGGACAGGATGCCGCCTTCGGGAAATAAAAAAAGAGGCAGGGTGGAGATCAACATCACGCCGGCGGCCACAAAAAACAGATCGCCGTGATAAAAACCCCATCCGGCTGAATGCATATCGAGCCCTTCATATAGAAGGCCTCCCACCCAGATGCCTGCGATGCGACCCAGGCCTCCCATGCTGGCCAGGCGGCCTTGAATGCTGCCACGTTCGTTTTCATTATATAAATCGGAGATCAGGGCACTCCAACTGATATTGGACATGGACCAAAAGAGTTCCACCATGGTCAAGCCCAGTATGATAATATATCCGGAAATTTTTGGGTTTTCGGGCAACCGATGCAGGTACCATACCAATAGTGTTCCCATGGCGGCCAATATTTCACCGGCCATGATCAAAGACCTGCGCAGTTGAAAACGGTCGGAGACGATTCCCCATATGAACGTTTGCGAAAAGACGTTGAACAACATGGGCAGGGTGGCGAACAGGGTCGTGGCGGTAACGGTCAAACCCAGAGAGTGGCGCAAATAGATGGTCAGATAGGCGTAAAAAAGTCCTCGTCGAAACATAGCCAGCATTTCAAATGAGGAGAGACCAACGAATTTCTTTACATTTTCAACTAACAATCGAT
>JBFFHG010000695.1:0-3118 GCA_041557055.1 Desulfosarcinaceae bacterium | reverse complement strand
TATTTTTCGCCGCATCTTCAATAATGCTTCTCGGAATTATAGGTTTGATTAATTATTATAAGTTGTTCGATTTTTGGAGGATATGTTTATTTGGTGGTTTTATGATAGCATTTAGCATGCTTGTAAGCTTATGGGTCAGTATTCGCTGCCCACAATGCGGACTTAGATGGTATTGGTACGCATTCTCCAAAGATTCAAAATATCTAAGAATTGGGCGTATAACTCAATGCCCGCGATGTGAATATCCCGATCATAAATCTACGCCTTAACTTGTGCCCGTCCGGAAACAGGCAAATTGGGTCGAGATCAAGGTAGTGATACTTGACGGTCCACCAGAGGCGTTCAATAAAGATGTTGTGTACATATTTGCGGTGGTCCCCAAAAACTGGACAATGTGCTATAAGTGGCGCTGGCTACTGTGCAAGCGAACATGTATTTGCGCTCATACTCATGCTCAACAGTGGTGGCAGAAGTTGGGAAGATTTACGGCAGATCGGAGATGATGATGGTCTGCGCCAAGTATGAACAAGATCAAGCAGGCGTTTCGCCTGGTAGTGATCCGGCGTCCCGTTCAGAGAAAACCGTTGCAAGTCCGGCCAAAGTAGGCACAAAGAGATCGGCATGCCCAAATGCAGCACAAAATCATACGATCGTGCGGCTTTGGCCTGAATTGAGCCTGATCAGACAGCCGAACTGAGTTCGGCGCGGCCGGCCGCGCCGCTTTTTGACCCATTATGGACCAGTGCAACGACTTATGCGGAAACAATCGCGGATTTTGGGGTCTCTTATTGATATTGATGCGGCATCAAAAAATTGATAAATTTATTGCCATCATTTTTCATACAAGGTACCTGACATGAGCATGTTCCGGCTTGAAGAGATGACCTGGACAGAAGTTGATCGTTTGGATAGGAAAAGGATTCCCATGGGTCCTGCGGCGAACCGTTGCCGGAGATCCATCCCAAAATTAAACGGTTTTTCGACAAACATGTGCGACTCGATTAAGGATTCGGTGCGATGACAAACATTCTGCCGGAAACACGGTTTCAAGATATCAGTGATGTGGAGCTGCAATACCTGGACTACGCCGGGGACGGACCGACCATCATCCTGCTGCATGCCACCGGCTTTCTCCCATGGCTGTGGCACCCCATCGCCCGGCATCTGGCCGGAACCCACCGGGTGCTGGCACCCTATTTCTGCGACTATCGGGATGCGGATCTTGAAAACGGCGGTCTCCAATGGATATCACTGGCCGAGGATATGGCCCGCTTCAGCGCCGCGCTGGGCATTCAAAAGCCGCTGCTCGTGGGGCATTCCATGGGCGGTACCGTAATGACCTTGGCTGAGGCGGCCTTCAAGCTGGGGGCTGCCGGCATGATTTTGATTGAACCCATTTTTCTTCCGGAAGACTATTACCGCGTCCGGATACGGGTGGAGGATCACCCGCTGGCCGGCAAATCCCTTCGGCGACGCAACCAGTGGGAAAATGCGGCGGCAGTTAAAGCCTATCTGAAAAGCAAGCCCTTGTTTGCCAAGTGGGATGAGGAGTTTCTGGATCTTTACGTTGAACACGGTACGGTGCCGAAAAAGGATTTCGGTCTGGAACTCACCTGTCCGCCCCCCCGGGAGGCGGCCCTGTTCATGGGGGGCATGCACTACAATCCATGGCCGCTGCTGCCCAGGGTCCAATGCCCGGTTTTGGTTCTGGAAGGCGGCGAGAGTGCCAACCGCAGCCATATCGACCTGGTAAAGGCGGCCGACAGCTTTCCCCATGGGCGTTTCATGCGCATTGCCGACGCCGGGCATCTTTTGGTGATGGAAAAACCCCGGGAGGTTCTGGAGATCATCCAAACATTTGCCGCATCCGTCCAATGAGCATCAATTTCAATGGGCTTCGGCCCAATTGCTTCCCCAGGCCACATTGACCTTCAGCGGCACCTTCAGTTCCCATACATGCTCCATGATCTCGGGCGCCAAATGCTTCACGGTCTCCAACTCTTCCAGGGGCGTTTCAAAAACGATTTCGTCGTGGACCGACAGCAGCATGCGGGTCTGCAGATTGCGCAGGCGCAGGGCCTCGGCCATGCGAATCATGGCCACCTTGATCAGATCGGCGGCGGTGCCCTGAATGGGGGTGTTGACGGCGGTGCGTTCAGCGAACTGGCGCACCGCGGCGTTGGAACTGGCGATATCGGGCAGCAGGCGCAGCCGTCCCAGCAGGGTGCCGGTGCGCTGGGTCTGACGGGCCTGAGCAATGGTCTGCGCCATGTAGTTTTTGATGCCGCTGTAACGGTCGAAATAGTGATCGATGTAAATCTGGGCCATCTTGGGACTGATGCCCAGTTCCCTGGAAAGGCCGTAAGCGCTCATGCCGTAAACGATACCGAAGTTGATGGCCTTGGCCTGGCGTCGCAATTCGGCGGTCACATCTTCCGGCGCGACCTGAAACACTTCGCCGGCGGTGCGGGTATGGATATCTTCGTCGCGGTTGAAAGATTCAATAAACAACGGATCATCAGCGCAGTGGGCCAGAATGCGCAGCTCAATCTGGGAGTAGTCGGCCGAGAGCAAGGTCCAGCCCGGCTGCGGCACAAAGGCTTTGCGGATTTCGCGTCCCTCTTCGGTGCGAATGGGGATGTTCTGCAAATTGGGATCGGAGCTGCTCAGGCGCCCCGTGGCGGTTACGGTCTGATTGAACGAGGTGTGAATGCGCCCGGTATCGGCATCCACCTGATCGATGAGGGCGTCCGCATAGGTGGACTTGAGTTTGGCCAAAGAGCGGTGACGCAGAATAAAGGCCGGGAGCTCATGTACTTCGGCCAACCGGGTGAGAACCTCCACATCGGTGGAGTAACCGGTTTTTTTCTTGGTTTTTTTAAAGGTGGGCAGTTGCAATTTTTCAAACAGAATGCGGCCCAGTTGCTGGGAAGACTGGATATTGAAACTCTCCCCGGCAATGGCGTAAATATCCTCTTGCAGTCGCTGCAATTGGTGGGCAAAGGATTTGGACAGCTCATAGAGTTTATCAAGATCCATCCGCACGCCGGTCATCTCCATCTCCATGAGCACGGGCACCAGGGGCATCTCCACGGTTTCCATCAAAGGCATCAGCTCG
>JBFFHG010000694.1:0-3119 GCA_041557055.1 Desulfosarcinaceae bacterium | reverse complement strand
CCTGTTCCTGTAAGTCAAAATAGCGCGGTACTGCCACAACGGCAATAATACTCAAAATGACGATAACGGCAATGATCTCCAATAGGGTAAATCCGGATTCATCCGAGCAAAGGTTGGGTTTGGTGAAGTTAAATTTGCATATAGCCATTTAAATTTGCTCCTCGGTAGATTAGGATCGCGAACTCAGCAGCTTAAACAATATTACGCGTCTTTTCCCCAATCTTTGTTGAATTTATTTTGTCCTCAAGCCCTATCTTGACTTTTACGGCCATTGGCCGGCACACATCGTTACACAAAGCGTGCCACCATTCATTGCCAAGTCATCATTGATCTACCTTTCATAAATATCTTTTTAATATTAATAAATTAATAGATCAATGAAAAATTATGCGCCAATGTGTTGGGGCTCGCTGAACATGAATATCATCAAAAAATGGTGTAAAACACAAAAATTTGATGGTGATTCGCGGTGCGTTGCGATCATTTTTCGTCTGAAATCTCTTTCCCGATTTTATATGAGGCGGCATCGATATCATATTTCTTGAGTCTGTGCCAAAGACTGCGCTCCTTGATGCCGAGAAGACCGGCCGCCTGCTTCTGTATTCCCCGGCTTTTATGGAGCGCCTGAACAATCAATCTTTTTTCCATATCCGCGAGACTGGCGTCCAGATTCCGGGATTCGGCTTGAGCAGAGGCTGCATGGGGCCAGCTCCGGGTGATCGAAGAGGGCAGGTGGACCGGCTCGATACCGTTTGGTGCCATTAAACAGGCCGATTTTATTGAGTTTTGAAGCTCTCTGACATTTCCGGGCCAATCGTAAGCCATGAGGGTCTGGATGGCGGCTGAAGAGATTCTTTTGGGTTCGTCCGCGTGTTGGCGGAAATGTTCTGCAAGCAAAGCGATGTCCTCCCGGCGTTCCCTTAGCGGCGGCAGACAAATTGCGAAAACGTTCAGGCGGTAAAAGAGGTCTTGTCTGAAACGGCCCTGTTTTACGAGTTTGGTCAGATCCTTGTTGGTTGCCGCGATGAAGCGCACATCGACTTTGACCGGATCGATACCGCCCAGCCTTGCAACTTGCCGCTCTTCCAGGGTCCTTAATACCTTGGCCTGGGTTTCCAACGGCATGTCGCCGATTTCATCCAGAAACAGGGTCCCCTCATGGGCCAGTTCGAATTTTCCGGGTTTTCGGGCGCTGGCTCCGGTAAAGGCCCCCTTTTCATGGCCGAACAGCTCGCTTTCCAGCAGCCCTTCGGGAATGGCCGCGCAGTTGATGGCGATAAAGGGTTTGCCCTGACGCCGGCTGTGCCTGTGGATGCTGTCGGCCACCAACTCCTTGCCCGTGCCGGTTTCTCCGATGATCAGGACGGTTGAATCCGAAGGGGCGACTTTCATGATTTGATTGAACACCCCGCGCATGGTCGCACTCTGGCCGACAATATCCGGAAAGAGTTCCCTTGCCTCCACTTTGCTCAAAATTTCGGATACTTGTTCAAAAACACGCGAGAATTGATGCAACTCGGCCTGGGTGTCCGGCGGATTGGGTTCGGCGTTGATATTGCGCAGGACGCCCATGGTTTGGGTTTTATCCACAAATCTTTTGACTGGATCGATCAGAAATTTGACGGTAATCAATCCACAGATAAAGGTGAAAAACACCAAAAGTATGCCCCAGAACGCCACGGGCCACTCCGGGTTCATGTCGCGATCCAGATAGAAGCGTGTGAGACGATAGGCCACAAGCAGGGACAAGGTTGAGAGGCCGGCAAAGATAAGGGGAATGATGATGTAAAGATTGATTTGGAAGCGGATGTTTTTCACTGCACAACTTTCGTCAAATCCCACATGGGCATGTAGATGGCCAATGCAAAAAATCCGATGACGGCCGCCAGTCCGATTGTCATGATGGGCCCGATGGCGTCCGACAGCCGTTTCATGGCATACTCCAATTCATCGTCATAGTGGCTGGAGATGTCGTTGAGCATCTCCTCCATGTTACCGGACTCCTCACCTATGGCGGTCATATTGATAACGATAGGTGTGAAATAGCGCGCCTGGCTCAAGGGGCCGGAAATTCCGCGGCCCTCTTCCAGGCGTTCCGTTATTTTTCTGAATTCCCAGGCGATGGCGGTATTGTTGATGGTTCCGGACAATATCTGCATGGATTCAAGCACCGCCACGCCGCTGGATTGGAGAATGGAAAAAATACTGGCGAACCTGGACATGGCGGCTTTAACGAAGAGCGGTCCGACCAGCGGAAGGGTCAAAAGCAGTTTGTCCTTGAAGAGACGGCCCTTTTCCGTTCTGAGAAAGTATATGACGGCCGGGATGCCGGCAATGGCCAGGGAGATGATGACCGGCCAATAATGGAGCAGAAAATTGTACATCACGATGCAAATGCGGGTTAGAAGAGGCAGTTCAAGTCCAGCCCGGGTGAAAATGACGGAGAATTTGGGGATGACATAGGTCAGGAGCACAAAAAAAGCCACGATCAGAAAGCTCAGGACAATCAAGGGATATTGAAGGGCCGAGCTGATATCCGATTTCAATTTGTATTCGTGCTCCATAATATAGATCAGGCGCTCCAGCACTTCCGGAAGGGCGCCGCTGGCTTCACCGGCTCGAACCACGCTGCAGTAAAGGGCGGGAAATACCCGCGGATGTTTTTGAAAAGCGTCATGCAGGCTTGCACCCTCCCTGATGTCCTGGATCATTGCGATAATGATTTTTTTCAATAAGGGATCTTCGGTTTGGGTTTCAAGGGTATTGAGCAGGGTCATCATGGGCACCCCGGCCCGGATCATGGTTCGAAACTGCTTGATAAAGAGGATCAACTCCAGGGGCTTGACAGAGCGCAATCGTCCGATAAACGCAAACAGGGGCGCCAGGGGGTTGGCGGCTTTGCGATCCGCCACTTTGGAAGGGATCAAGCCGCGGCCCACCAGAATCTGTTCGGCCGTTGCCAGGCAATCGGCCTCAAGGATGCCGGAAACTTTGACACCGCGTTCATTGATCGCTTTATATGAATATGTGGGCATTTGGGCTAACCTTCCGTGGGGGTATCCATAATTGCACCGCAAACCGCTTTTCAGGCCATGACGGCTGATGCCGCTTCATCTATG
>JBFFHG010000693.1:0-3122 GCA_041557055.1 Desulfosarcinaceae bacterium | reverse complement strand
GGCTGCAAAAAATTTTACCGCAGGTATCTGGTTGATATTGCGAGGATAAAATTTTGAGCACAACGCAGAGATCGGGCAAATTGGCCATTTGTGGATGGGCACTAAATAAAATAGAACCCCAGGGTGATATCGTACGGATCCGCGCCCTATTTTGAAAAAGAATATAAAGCGAATGACCACGGCCGGAAAGATCGATTAAGCTGTGTCAACAGATCTTTAAAATATATTGGCTGATTCGTTTGTTGCGCTTTTAGTAAAATAGCGTATAAAGCGATTTTTTATTGAAAATGAATTGATCAACGATGAAGCCTTTGCCGCATAGGGACCATTTATCCAGATTGCCGGAATTTGCTTGATCTTTTGTCAAAAGGGGTTAAATTGCCGAATCGACCAATTTTTATTATTGAACCCGATCCGGTTCACCGCAACCAACTGATCCGATTGCTTTGCCAGTGGGGTCATGGGGTGGAAAGCACCCCGTCATCGGATGATGCCATCGGCCGTATAGAGGCCCTAAACCCTTGCCTGGTGATTCTTAACGCCGATATGCCGGACGGCTGTTCCCTGGTGGGCGAAATCCGGGCTGTCGCACCTGATATGATGATTTTCATCACCTCGGCATCTCAAACTCAGGTGCGGGTCATGGAACAGCTCAAGTATCTGGCTGAAGATTTTCTGACCCTGCCCATTTCTCCGGTGGCTTTGGAGATCGGTTTGGCTCGTGCATTCCGCACCCTGGCGTTGTTGTCCGAAGTCAAGACCACCTGCAGCCGTCAGCGGAACTCCCAGACATGTGAAAATGTGGCCCGGGAGGTTGAAAATGAGCGTTTTCTGACTGTGCGTCAGATGGTGGAGAAGATTTCAGCCTTTATTGCCGACGTAACCACCGGAGCCCAGGGCGATCTGCATTTTTATAACGAACTACCGTATTTTATTTCGGTTCACAGCCCTGATTGCCGCCTGTTGGCCACCAATTCAGTCTACCAAAAATATTTCGGCAACCGGCTCTACTCAAATAGCTGGGATATTTATGTGGGCAAACGCGCAACCCGGACCGCTTGTCCGGTGGGACGCACGGCCGGCAGCAGCAATGTGCAGACCAGCCGGGCCTTGGTGCGCTATAAAAGCGGCGCCCGCGTGCCGGTGCTGGTCCATACGGCCCCCATCTACGACAACCAGGGCGAGGTCGCCCTGGTGCTGGAAGTATTTGCCGGTACACAAGAAATTGAACAGTTGGCCCGCCAGATACACACCACCCAGCAACGTTATCAGCAGCTCTTCAATGCCATACCGTCCCATGCCGTGGTATTGGACCGGCATCAGTTTGTGACGGCCGCCAACCGAAAGTTTGGTCAGGTTTTCGGTGACCACCTGGGGGCCAGATTTTTCGATATTTTCAGGCCGGCGGCCTTTCCCGTCCACCGCGAGCCAATTTCTCAAACCTTTCGCGACGGTCAGGCCCATCAAGGTGAAATGATACTAACCGTCATTGACGGCCGAACTTTTACCATGATGGCATGGACCAATCCCATTTTAACATCCAGCGGAAAGATGATGCAGGTGCTGGTGATTTTCACCGACATCACCGAACTGCGGCAGCTTAAGGACAATCTGGCCTCTCTGGGGTTGATGGTCAGTACGGTTTCCCATGACCTGAAAGGATTGCTGACCGGTTTGGATGCCGGCCTCTACCAGGTCGATAAAGGTTTCTACCGCAACCAGCCCGGACGGATCGAAGAGGGGCTGGATACCGCCATGCTCATGGCCGACCGTATCCGTAAGATGGTACTCAATGTGCTTTTCTCCTGCAAAGAGCGGACGCTGGAACTGCAACCTACGGATGTGCTTCAGTTTGCGGGAGAGGTGGCGGCAGGTATGGAAAATCGCCTTCGAGGCGCCGATATCGCTTTCAATTATGATTTCAGCCTTTGCGCCGGTCAGTTCGAAATCGATCGGGATTTGTTTCGCACCGCTCTGGTCAATATCCTGGAAAATGCCATGGAGGCCTGCCTGGAAGATTTCGCAAATAAAAAGCATCAAATTGATTTTAAAGTGTTTTCCAAAAAAGATAAGGTGATTTTCGAAATCATGGACAACGGTCCGGGCATGTCGGCTCTGGAGGTCTCCCATCTTTTTACCATGTTCCACTCCTCCAAAGGCAGCAGGGGAACCGGACTGGGCATGTTTATAACCCAGAAAGTGGTGAATAAACATGGCGGCACCATCCAAGCCCAATCCGAACCCGAAAAGGGCACCGCCTTTTTGATTGCGCTGCCCCGCAGAGCCTACCGGTAATTGTCAAATTGATGTGTTTTATGCCATTATGAAAGAGACGAATTGTATTGGTTCGAACCTTCTTTGAATCATTTGCAAGAGGAAAAACATCTCAATGAACGGGAAATCACCATCAATGGACGCATTTCTTGGGGAAAGACTTAAAAAATACAACCAATGGTTCGATGCGGGCTCAGTGGATTATACGGCCAGGGTTATTCCGGTGGGAGAATCGCTGGGGAGCCGGAAATGGGTCATGTCAACCGACCAGGCGACCGCGGTTCTCAAAAGCGCTGAAACAATTGCGCTGAATCCATGTGTCTGCCGAAGTCATTACAAACGATGTGACAGCCCGGTAGAGGTGTGCATGTTGTTCGACCACTATGGCCGGCGGTTCATTGAAAAGGGACTGGCGCGTGAAATCGCATATGAAGAAGCCGTTTGCGTTCTTGAACACGCAAATGCCCATGGGCTCGTGCATTTGTCCCTATATCGGCCAAACCATCAGCTTTATGCGCTTTGCAGTTGCTGCGCATGCTGCTGTCACGACTTGCAGCTTTTTCTTCAGTTCAATGAAACCAGATTGGTTTGCCGTTCCGATTATATCGCGGATACGGATCAGGAAGATTGCATGGCGTGCGGACAGTGTATCGAACGCTGCGTTTTCGGTGCGCGAACTTCAGTAAATGGCGGGACGGCCTGCGACCCGGACCGTTGTTATGGATGCGGATTGTGTGTCTCCACCTGCCCGGCAGGCGCGATCAGGATGCAGCACAAGGGAACCTTGCCCCCCCACTGAAAAACATCACTTGCCAGCGGATGTTCAACGCAACCGTTTTTATCCCTGC
>JBFFHG010000692.1:0-3125 GCA_041557055.1 Desulfosarcinaceae bacterium | reverse complement strand
TGATAATGCGCTCTATTTTATTTTGCTGAATGGCTGATCATTTCCATAAAACCCGAAAAGATTCAGGGCGCTTTCCCACCACCCGCTGGAGCCTCTTCGAGGCGGTGCGCACCTCTGATTTACGACAAAAACAAATCGTTCTCCAGCACCTTATTCAAAATTACTGGAATCCCATCTACCTTTTTATTCGCAGGCATACCTCCGATGTGGCGGCGGCTGAGGATTTGACCCAGGAATTCCTGACCCGGTGGCTTGCCCGGGATCTTTTTTCTCTTGCAAATCCCTCAAAAGGCCGGTTCCGCAATTATCTGTGCAAATCCATCAAAAATTTTTTAAACAATCACCATCGCCGTGAAACAGCTCGGCGGCGGCATCCCAGTGCCGGTTTCATTGAATTGGACAAACAGGTTGAGGCGCAAAGCTGCGACCATTTCGATCCGGAGAAGGCGTTGCTGCGCGCCCTGGCCTGCGAAATCACCTGTCAGACCATCGCCGAATTGGAGCAGGCGTTTATACACACTGGCAAGGCTGCCCATTTTTACATTTTTCAGCGCCGCATCGTCGAGCCGGCCCTTGATGGCGCGCAGCCCGTGCCCATGCTCGAACTGGCAACCGATCTGGGTCTGCCCGTAAAAACGGCTTCAAATTATCTTATCACCGCCAAACGGTCCTATAAGCGGTTGTTGCGCCGGCGGGTGTGCCAATATGCAGCCAACCCGGATGATGCAGACCAGGAGATCGCCGATCTCTGGGCATATCTGAATCCATGATTTTTTTTGGGGGTTGCTGCAGACTCGGAGCCGGTTTGCTGTAGTAGGTATTGAAACTGAAACAGAGGACTGAATGCCAATGGATATTTCGCCGGCCGTCTACCTGGCATGGCAGATCGGATGCCATGAAGCCATTGTCGCAAAAAAGGATACCATCGATCCGGTTCAATTTTTTTGCGGCATGACAAAGATTGAAGATATCCTCAAAACCGATGCCGGGCGCCATTTGCTGCCCACGGGAACTGATTTTTCAATGGTGGCGATTGAAACCGCTGCTGTGACCGAAGCACTCCGACAGGAGGGGCTTGACCCGGCCGGGTTTCGTCGGGCTTTGCGCAAACGCGCCGGCACGGGCCAGTTTGAGCACCGCAAGGGGCAGATCGTTCACCGGTCCGACTCCCTTCGGACCATATTTGATGATGCGCGGATTATTGCGGATCAAATGCGATCCCGCACCATTCAACTCAAGCATATGTGCCTGGCGCTGCTGAAAAATCATAACCTCATCGCTTGCCGTGTGTTAAGTGAAAAGGGGGTCTGCCCATCAGAATTGGCCCAAGCGGTTCAAACCGGTAAGTTCAAAGATTCTCCCAATTCTGAACAAGCCGACAGCGCCCACACCCCGTTTCTTGACCGATACGGCAGGGATTTAACCCTTCTGGCCCGCCAGGGCGCCCTGGGGCCCATGATTGGGCGGCGCAACGAGGTGTTGCAACTTATCCAGACTCTGGCGCGGCATTCAAAAAACAATCCCATCCTGGTGGGCGAGCCCGGGGTGGGTAAAACAGCCATTGTCGAGATACTGGCATCGCGTATCGTTTCCGGCAAAGATGCGCATATTCTGGGCGGCAAACGGGTAATTGAAATCACAATGAGCGCCATTGTGGCCGGGAGTCAGATGCGTGGGGCCGTGGAAGAACGGCTGAAAGGGATCATTGGGGAGTGCAGGGCGCACCCCGAGATCATGCTGTTTTTTGATGAAATACATACCTTGATGACCTCCGGCGGCCTTTCCGGCAGCATCAATCCGGCGGACATTGTCAAACCCGCTCTGGCGCGCGGAGAAATCCGCTGCATCGGGGCCACCACCACCGATGAATATGTGCGCCATATTCAGACCGATGCGGCCCTGGATCGACGATTCAATAAAATATTCGTCACCGAGCCGGATTGCGATGAGACTTTTGATATCCTTTGCGCACAGAGGCCGGGATGGACAAAACACCATCAGGTCCAAATCTCCGATGAGATGCTGCGCATTGCCATCGATCTCGGGGTGCGCTTTGACGGGCATCACCAGGCGCCGGATAAAATCATCGACTTGATCGATAAGGCGTGCGTCAAAGCGCGCCTGCCTGAATTGAGTGTTTTCGATCTCCGCGATTCAACCCCGGACAGTGGCAGTCCCGCGGCCCTGGTCCTGACCCGCAACACCATTATTCAAGCATTGGCGGAAAAACTGAATGTACCGCAGGCGTTGCTGCTTTCCCAGTTGCAGATCCAGTCATCCCATTATTTTCAAGGGATGGAAGCCGGGCTGAACCGGTCTGTGATCGGCCAGCAAGCGGCCGTTCAGCAGATTTGCCGGCGCCTGCAAATCTCCCTCAATAATCGACGGCAACGCAAGCGGCCATTGGGTGTTTTTTTGTTCATCGGCACTTCGGGCGTGGGCAAGACCCTGATGGCGCAAAGCATGGCCCAATACTTGTTCGGAGAGGATCGACACGCCTTGATCCGTTTGGACATGTCCGAATACATGGAAGAACACAGCGTTGCCAAATTGATCGGGTCCCCGCCCGGCTATGTCGGATATGGCGATCCAGGCCGGTTAACGGACAAACTGCGCAGCAAACCCCATGCGCTTGTTTTGCTGGACGAAATAGAAAAAGCGCATCCCAGAGTTCTGGACCTGTTTCTTCAACTCTTTGACGAGGGCCGGCTGACGGACGCCAGGGGGCGCACCATCGATGCGCGGCACGCCATTTTCATTATGACGGGCAATACTGCCAAGGCCAAACCAAAAGCGGGATTTAAACCTGCCGGCGGCGGCACGGTCCAGGCCGGGGACCAATGCGCGATGGCCCTGAACCTGCGTCCGGAATTCATGAACCGTATTGATGAAAAGATACGTTTCAAAATATTGAGTTTGGATGATGCCAAAACCATTGTGCGCCGATATCTGGACGACCTTTGTTGCGCCTGCCATGACCAAGGCGGACATGTGTTGAGATTTGAAGGCAACGTTGTCGATTTCGCAGCAATGCAGGGCATGAATGACGTATATGGCGCGCGTGAAATCAAGCGTGCGGTTGAAAAACTGATTGAACTGCCCCTGGCTGCATACCTTGCCCGGAC
>JBFFHG010000691.1:0-3126 GCA_041557055.1 Desulfosarcinaceae bacterium | reverse complement strand
GCACCAACGGTTGCGGCTGTGTTCCTGGACGGAGAGAAAATCATGTCAATATATCCTGTTTCCCAATCGGTATTAAGTGAAGATCAAGGTCGGGCGCTGGTGACCCTGGCCCATCAGACGCTTATGGCGCGGTTCAAGCGGTCTCTGCCCCAGAGCCGGCTTGAGAAAATGGAGGCCCGGCTCCAGGACCCTGAACTTCAGGCCTGGTGCGGCACCTTTGTGACATTGAAAATCAAAGGCCAATTGCGGGGATGCATCGGAACTCTTTTGGGCCAGGAACCGCTTGTGGGTGGGGTGCGCGGTAATGCCGTTAATGCGGCTTTTCACGATCCGCGGTTTCGTCCTTTAACTGATAAGGAGCTGGATCGGGTCTCCATTGAGGTGAGTGTTTTAACCCAACCCAAGCCCCTGGAATATAAGGGCGCGGATGATTTGATCGCCAATTTACGTCCCCATGTGGATGGCGTGACCATCCGTAAGGGGTTTTCCAGTGCTACTTTTTTGCCCCAGGTGTGGTCTCAATTACCTGAAATCCATGCGTTTTTGTCCAGCTTGTGTCTCAAGGCCGGCATGGCTGCGGATGCCTGGCGCAAGGGGGATTTAAATGTCGAGACCTATCAGGTACAGTCTTTTGAAGAGCCCCCGGCGGTCCATAATTCAACGGCAGCGACTTTCTCCTCATCGTCGAAACAAAAAAGATGAACCGATGCGGTAGCCGGAACTTATGGCGCCCGCATCGGTTTTTACGAAGCGAATGTGAGAGGCTTTTGTAAGGCTGAAGAGGCGGGCTTGAAGTGTTGGCCCACGTTCCACCTTGGGGGGATTTGACGGCACCCCCATCGTTTAACTGAAAATGGGGGTGACCGGACGTGTGGTGGCGCTTTCAGTTTCGATTATTTCTGAACAGGCTCAATGCTGATGACGGTTAGGGTTTTTCCCGCATGACTCTCGGCCAAAGTGCCGGTGGCCTTAACGGTTTGGCCAACCAGACCGGACAGATCTTGCCCTGCCACAATATAGGTTTCTCCGTTGTCAGCGGCAATCACGATACCCTGGTCCGTTTTTTCGACCGTGCCGGTAATGCTTCCATCGCTGGCAATGGCACCGGTTGCCGCCAGCAGGCCTACTACCAAAAGGACTGCAAACACTTTCATCCAATTACTTTTCATGTTTCATTCCTCCCTCTGTTGAAAGTTTTACTGCTTTTAAATCAGACTGCCGGTCCCTCTCCTCCCCCTGTTCTTGGATGTTACCGGCAGTCTGTCAGGATAGGTAGCAATCCGTATGCCAAAACCGGAAACACCCGGCCAGATGGGGAAAATGCTGTTTTGCGGCGCATTTGGTCACAATTCAGGAGTACGGAAATGGGACCTTCGGGTTACCAATTCTGCGCATAGAACAAAACGAATGCAGCTACTTTCTTTCGGGTTTTGGTCACCCTGTTGCCGGGATCCGGTTTCCCGGCAGTAGAGGTGCGTCCGATGGAAGGTCTTGCCGCTAAGGGCTCGCGCAAAAACAAATTCGCAGTTCAGGCGCGCTGATTTGGGTAGGATTTGTTCGATCCAGGAGTGCAAAACCGCAGCAATGGCAAGCTATTTTGAGGCCATAGCCAAGATCGGACGCCGTCGCAGATCGTGCAAAGACGACCTGAAGCAGTGATGCATAAAATGTGACGTTATTTTTGCACGGGCCCTAATTGCGGCTGATTCCCAGGATTGGGAGCAAATCGGGAGCGTGGAAAAGAGAACCGGCGTAAGGCCAACATCTGTTGGCTTTACGCCGGTCATCACGAAGGGGTGGAAAAGCGATTCTGGGGAAATCCGATACCTTAGAGAGAGGCACTGGCAACTTCCCCGGAGGGGTACGAAAAACCACCGAATCGATTCACTCTCTCGGCGCTGGGGGTAGACCGAAAAAAGATCACTGACTCGGCATTACCGTCACTTTTACCTCATGCGAAACCAAGCATCGGATACCGGGCTTGATTGCAGGTAAAGCGCCGGTGGATGAATTTATTCTGAAGCAATCAATGTGCCACAAAATTAATATGTTGAATTTTCGGGGAATATCGATTGTCAAGGTTGTAAAACGGGCAATTGATAGTACGGATTTGATTGATGGAAGTACCATATTTGCACATTCCGGGGTTTGCCGCACATTGGTCCCGGATTACCCCTGATGTTGAATCAAATGGTGCATTCCTATTACGGTCGTCGCAGGAAAACCGGAAATCGGCGCTGTGGCGGTTGTGAACAACCCCTTGTACACCGACCGTGAATTAGACGCCGATTCAGAGATTGAGGTATCTCTGCGCCGGAAGCCGCACCAGTATCCGTGAGACTGAACGATCTGGACGTGTTGCAGGATGCTGGCGGTATCGCCAGCCACGCAAGGAGAGTTGATCCAATATTGCAGCAAAAGATTTTTTTTGAGATGGCTTGCAGTCAAATATAAGCTGCCCCACCATGGTGGAATTCATGCGGGTTTTGCCAAACCCATGTGGGCAAGATCCTGAGAAAAGAGCCGAGGGCTTATAAAAGGGCGGTAAGGGGATGATTTATTGAGACCCGAAAAGATGGTCCCCCAAGGGTCAGGTCATATGGTTCATTGAAAACTCCAGGCACGCGGCACCTGCCACCTTGAAGGTTTCAGCCGCCGCCCATTCCGTGGAAACCGTGGAAACCGTCGGGCAACAGGGCCATGATGAGGACCTTGTGATAGGTGCGGATACGATCGACATATTGGACCGCTTCGTTGCCGCGGGCGTATCCATTAGGCAAGGTGCTGTAATATTTTTTCTTTTGCAGCAAAGGCAGTACCGATCGCACACCGTGCCAGGTGTTCGGCGGTTTTGCCAGCCGTTCGGCCAGGGTGCGGGCATCCTGGAGATGGCCGAAGCCCAGATTGTAAGCTGCCAGAGCCATCAACGTACGATCCGGCTCGGCGACCTCGTCACCCACCATTTGATGTAATTTTGCCAGATAGCGGGTTCCGGCAAAGATCGAATCCTTTGCCTCCAGTCGGTTTTTCAGGCCCAACGTTTTAGCTGTATCCTGGGTGAGCATCATTATGCCGCGCACACCGGTAAAGCTTTTGGCTCTGGGGTTCCAGTGGGATTCCTGATAG
>JBFFHG010000690.1:0-3134 GCA_041557055.1 Desulfosarcinaceae bacterium | reverse complement strand
GCGGGGGTTGATTATGTCGCCCTTGAAATCCTGAAGCCCTGGTGGAGAATCAGCGGACGGACGCCCACCGAAAAAGAACTTCTGGTTGGTGCGGATGCGGCTAGGCTGTTGGAGCTGAAACAAAACCAGGATGTAATGATCAATGGCCGCAACCTGCGTGTGACCGGAATTCTGGCGGCCACAGGTTCGCAGGATGATCAACTTTTATTCACCACCCTGGCAACCGCTCAAACGTTGCTGGGCAAGCCCAACCAGATCTCCATGGTTGAAGTGGCGGCCCTGTGCAATGCCTGCCCCGTGGATGACATGGTAACCCAGATAGCCGCAAAACTCCCCGCCGCAAAGGTGATGGCCATTCAGCAAGTGGTCAAAGGCCGCATGGAAACAATAGCTCAGTTCCGCAAGTTTTCTTACGGACTCTCCGTGGTTGTCGTATTCATCGGCGGCCTTGTGGTGCTGGTCACCCTGATGGGCAGCGTCAAGGAGCGCACGGAAGAGATCGGTATCTTTCGGGCCATCGGATTCAGGCAGCAGCATATTATGCAAATCATATTCATTGAAACAGGGCTGATCAGCGTGATTGCCGGTGTGGCAGGATACGTTGTCGGCACCGGTGGTGTTTGGGCGGGCCTGAACCTTATTGCAAAAGCAAATTCAGTCGCCTTTTCGCTCAATCCGGTCCTGGCCGCCGGCGCCATTGCCATGGCTTTGATCGTCGGACTGTCGGCCAGCGCCTACCCGGCGGTCATGGCGGCTCGCATGGACCCCAACCAGGCGCTTAAAAGCATTTAAACCATTCGGGCT
This sequence comes from Desulfosarcinaceae bacterium, assembly GCA_041557055.1. Lineage (GTDB taxonomy): Bacteria > Desulfobacterota > Desulfobacteria > Desulfobacterales > Desulfosarcinaceae > JARRKU01. The sequence goes on along the minus strand of JBFFHG010000690.1, from coordinate 2,330 downwards.
TTGGCCCGCATAAGGAGGAATATATGAGCTTTATTGCCGTCGATAACATTACCAAATCCTACGGGAGCGGTGATTCCGCTGTTACAGCCCTGAATCACATCAGCTTTTCTATCCACAGGGGCGAATTCGTGAGCATCATGGGAGAATCGGGTTCCGGCAAATCCACTCTGCTGGCAGTCATGGGCGCAATGAACACACCCACCAGCGGAAAATATATGGTGGACGGTTTGGATATCTATGCTTTGAGCAGTGAACAACGGGCCGACTTTCGGAGGGAGTATCTGGGGTTTGTCTTCCAGAGTTTTCATCTGGTCCCCTATCTGAGCGTAGTGGAAAATGTCATGCTGCCGCTGACGGCTGTCCGCATCACCGGACGCCAAAAAAAAACCATGGCCATGGAAGCGCTTGAATGGGTGGGGTTATCAGAAAAAACCGAACGTCTGCCGAACCAGATTTCAGGAGGTGAATGCGAACGGGTGGCGGTGGCCCGGGCCATCGTCAACAACCCGCCCGTCTTGCTGGCCGATGAACCCACCGGCAATCTGGACTCACGCAACACCCGGGAGATGATGATTCTGCTGAGCCGCTTGCATGCCGGCGGCACAACCATTGTGATGGTCACCCACAGTGCAAGCTGTTCGGCTTATGCCCAACGGACACTGCATGCCGCCGACGGCCGGTTGGATAAAACGCGCAGTCAGTTGCACACAGCCGCCAAGTCCGTAAAAGCTGCTTAGAAGTGGTTTCAAAACCTTGATCAGATGGATGAGAGGTATGTGCGCAGATTGATTTTTTTATTCTTGAGATTGAGTTTTTTTCTAATACTGTTTCGATAGGCTTCAATGGTGCGTGGGGAAACATTGAGCAATCTCGACATCTCCTTGGTTGTTTTTCCCTTTCGAATCAAGTTAACCACCTGAATTTCGTTTGGAGAGAGCATGTAGTATTTACTTGAAAGCTCGGGCATGGCGGAGCCCACGACCTCTTCAAGATTCATTTTAATGACATCCAGCAACTGTTTTTGGGCACCGCTGAGTCCGCTGCTCTCCAATCTTTCCAAATAGGGATCGATGAGTTCCTTCAGGTTCATCCGGATAATTTCTTCGGCGCGATGGTGATCTTCGGTCCGTTTGTCCAGCAATACACGCATGGCCGTATTCATCTCTTTAAGGCTATCACTGCTGGCCCGCAATCTTTCCGTAGTCTCGGCGCGCCGCTCTATTTCTTCCCGCAACTGTGCATTTTTCCGGGCCAGTTCAGCAGTGCGGGCCTGCACCAACGTTTCCAGCTTTTTACGATACTCGTCAAGTTCCTCTCGAATCCTTCTCTGCTCGGTGATAAAATGGGCCACAACCGTAGCACCGGAAATTTTATCATTCTCATGGTGATGCCGAATATGAAATTGCCCCCACTCAATGCCCCCCTCTTTGGTTTTAATTTCAAGTTCTACATTTGAGGAGACGGATTTGCCGGCAGCCATATTCTGACATCTTCGCAGGAACACCATACGGCTCTGAGGGGTGAGCAAATCAAAAGGCTTCATACCAAACAATTCGTCTTCCGAGTACCCGGTGGACCGGCACATATGTTCATTAACGGCCAAAAAACGTTGTTGGACAAGATCGATTTTATAGATGGCGGCCGGTGATAATTGAAGCACTTGATAGTTGAGGGCCTCGCTTTCACTCAGGCGGTCTTCAATGGAGGATTGACTCTTTTGGTGGGACTCGACAAAAGAGATCAGTATGGCGATCATCCCGATCAGGCTGATTTGAAAAGCGTTGAAAACTCTCGGTTTGGAATCAAACACCTCCAAAAATCCGATAATCGCGCCATTCAGCTTGACAGGGCACCCCAAATAAGCCCTAAAGCAATGGTTTTGAATATCAGGATCCGAATTTGCATATTCACTGCTTTGGAGGTCTTTACAGATTGCAATGGAGGCGCCCTGAACGACAAACTTGTCATAGCAGATAGTTCCTGCCAGCGACGATCGATACCGAAACCCCTCCGGGCATCCATGGCCTTTGTGAATGCGGATCTCTTTCTTTTTGAAATCAAAATGCCCGAACAGGATCAACTGCGCCGGCAGTGACGCATAGGCAAATCTGAGAATGTGATTGATGCTATCCGGATGGCTTAAATCGAAATTCTGGAAAAAACTTAAACATTTCCCCCATCCTGTTTTAAAATCGGACAGATCCGACCCTGAATGTTGCTGCCCGGCGGACCCTTTTTTTTTCGCGTTCACATTAAACTCCTTTGGGACCTAAATGCCTATGGCCGGTTGCTCGTCGGCGGATAGAATAAGTCTGAGGTCAATTTTTCAT
>JBFFHG010000689.1:0-3138 GCA_041557055.1 Desulfosarcinaceae bacterium | reverse complement strand
GGGTAAAACGATCTCAATCAACTGGCCGGTTTGGAAAAATGGCGGCATGAAAGCCGAGGATTTTATTGTTACGCATCTCAAAGATAAATTTGGTTTTCTGTCCATTGATATCAACGATGGGATAGAAGCCTTTGAAAAAGCAATCACCTGCGATGCAAGTCAGTTGCTCATGCTCAGGCTTGATATCAACAAAATGGAAGAATTCATCAAGGCCCACTCCAATTTTAAAATTGAGCCGGCCCGATTAAACCGGAATGTCTCACAGGAAAAACAGATCCATCATGAGCGCCATGAATCATCCAATGAAAAAGCCGTTGGTGACATGGACCCATATGAGGATGATATGATTGATGAATTCAGTCAATGGGATGAAGAGGAACTGAGCGCACTTTTATCATCAAAATTAAAAAAATTAGAAGAATTATCAGATCATACCTTTTGACAAGCTATCTCAAAAAACGGATTTTGGTTCAAGATCAAGGCGATCCGAGTTTCAAACCGCAGGTATACGCCGGTATTCCAAGGGTTTGAAACCCGGAACCAACACCGATATTGGTCCAAAAGACTTTTTCGGGTGGCTTGGAAAATTGTTAAGGACGGAGTCCATGAATTTGAATACAGAAAAAAATGATCATGCCATGTTATTAAAAAAATCATTGCGCGCAATAGATTTTTTACAACAACAGGTTAAAAAGCAACGCAAAAAAGATAATGACCCCATAGCCGTGGTGGGTACGGCCTTGCGATTTCCGGGGAACTGCCGCACACTTGAAACGTTCTGGCAATTTTTATTAGAGGGTAAAGACGCCATCGTGGATATACCGGAAAAGAGATGGAATATAGAAGATTATTACGATTCGCCCCCCTCCTCATTGGGCCGGATGTATATCAAACAGGCAGGTTTTTTGAGTGAGGACGTCGGAGAATTCGACCCGCGGTTTTTTGGTATTTCTCCCCGTGAGGCCGTGGAAATGGATCCCCAGCAACGCTTACTGCTTGAAGTGAGTTATGAAGCAATAGAGAATGCCAATATAAGCTCAGAATATATGAGAGGCAGACAAACAGGTGTCTTTATTGGAATTTCCGGTTCGGAATATTCAAAACTGCCTCGAAAACAATTGTCTGATAATCCCTATGTCGGTACGGGGACTTCCGCTAGTATTGCTTCCGGACGTATTGCCTATATTCTAGGACTTCAAGGCCCTGCCATATCTGTTGACACTGCATGCTCCTCATCTCTTGTCAGTGTCCATCTGGCCTGTCAAAGCCTGTGGCGGGGAGAATGCGAAATGGCATTGGCCGGCGGAGTCAGTCTTATGCTGAGTCCCTTCACCATGATCGGGCTTTGTATGATGAGAGCATTGGCAAAGGATGGGAGATCAAAGGTTTTTGACGCCCAAAGTGATGGGTATGGTCGTGGCGAAGGTTGTGGAATTGTTTTGCTCAAACCGTTGCGAACGGCACAGAGGGATCATGATAATATACTGGCCGTCATCAAAGGGTCAGCAGTGAATCAGGATGGCGCTTGCAGCGGGCTGACCGTCCCCAACGGCGTTTCTCAACACAAACTTCTGGAAAAAGCACTGGAAAATTCAAATCTGACCTCGGACCATCTTTCTTATATTGAAGCCCATGGAACGGGGACAGAACTGGGAGATCCTATTGAAATGCATGCCATTTCCGAAGTTTTTTGTCAAAATCGGGCTCAACATAATCCCCTTTATGTCGGGGCAGTAAAGAGCAATATCGGTCATCTTGAAGTTGCGGCCGGCATCGCGGGGTTGATCAAGGCGGTTCTTTGTTTAAAAAACAAAATGATACCGCCGAATTTACATTTGAAATCCCTTAATCCCAAAATCAACCTTGATAAAATGAACGTTGTTTTGCCCCAAGAGCCGATTGAATGGAATTTTGATGCAGGACCGAGGACCTGCGGGGTGAGTTCTTTTGGTTTTAGCGGAACAAATGCGCATATCATATTGACCGAGGCTCCCATGCACCCCAGGCAGAAACCTTCAACGCAAAGGCCTTTGCATATATTAAATATTTCGGCTAAAAACGGGAAAGCGCTGAAAGACCTCATTTATGCCTATGACACGCGGTTGGAATTTTTACCGGAAGAAGATATCGCTGATTTCTGTTATTCCGCCAATACGGGAAGGGCTCATTTTCAAAACAGAATATCCTTTATTGCCAGGGATATGCCGGAGTTTAAGGTTTTATTGACAGCTTATCTCAAAGGCAGCCAGCCTATTTTGTCCCAGAGGATTCATAATGGAAAATCAGAAAACCATCTGCCGCCCAAACCGGTTTTTATATTCAGAGGCGCTTTAAATGGATGCCTTACCGCCATAAAACGATTATTGGAAACACAACCGGCTTTTCATAATGCCCTAAAGACGTGTGAACAATTGTTTGATCCTTTTTTAAAGTCTTCCTTATTAACATCTTTGACGTCTCAAGTTGTTGAACCAAAACCGCGTCGCTCGCTTTTGGCTACTGAAGCATTGCTATTTTCCGTTCAATACGGTCTTTTCAAGATGTGGGATAGCTGGGGAGTCAAACCGTCTGCTGTCTATGGAGAAAAAATCGGGGTTTGGGCGGCGGCTTTTGCTGCAGGGATCATACCGCTTAAAACGGCCGTAAAATTTGTCTTAGAAACCTGTCTGATGATCCAAGAATCTCAAAAAACAAAAACAAGGACTCCGGATGAAAAAGAGTGGCAGCCTTCCATTTGTTACAAGGATTTTTTTCAACAAAATAAGATGTTTATATCAAAAAATTATACCAAGCCGAATTGCCGGTTTATTTCAAGTGCCACGGGTCAGTCAACCGGGTATGAAGAATTGAAAACCGCTTCATACTGGCGTCAACAATTTGTTTCGCCGATTCAATTCCGAAAGGCAAAGCAGACTATTGAGAGTCTCGGGAGTCATATATCGCTGGAAATGGGCCCTGAAATTTCTCGTTGGGAAGATGGTGATATGCCGAACAATGACATGGCGCCATGGCCGTATATACTGCAAGGCCTTGCCCGACTCTATTGTGCCGGAGCAAAAATTGATTGGCGAAAATTTGATAAAGACTACACAAGATATAAGGTGGGCCTTCCGACCTATGCGTTTCAGAAAAAACGGT
>JBFFHG010000688.1:0-3143 GCA_041557055.1 Desulfosarcinaceae bacterium | reverse complement strand
CCATGATGGTACCGAGCAGTCCCAGCAAAGTGGCGATATTCGAGAGCAGCGCCACATACGGCGTCCGCTTTTCCAACTGAGGGATGATCTCCATCATGCTCTCTTCCATGGCGATTTCGATGTCTTCGCGGCGCCGGACCGCGCCCTGGCGCGCCAGTCCCATTTCCAGCATTTGCGAAATGGTGGATTTGTCCTTGTTGGCCATTTGCCGCGCTTTGTCGAACTCTCCCTTGACCAGCACCGGATGCAGCAAATTCCACATTTTGCGGTTCGCGTTGCGGATGCGGCTCAACTGAAACCAGCGCTCCACCGCGATGGCCATGCCGGCCAAAAACACGAACAGAATGGGGTACATGAACACCCCCCCCTTCTGGAAAAACGCCATCATTGAATAGATTCCCATCGCTTTCCTCCTGAAAACTGAAAATAATAAAGATGAAGTTAGATAAATTGACTTTGTGTTCCTGCGCGATACCTTTCCTCTATCCAGCGGGAAGGAAATCGATCGGGTACAAAATGGTCAACTTCGGCACATCGTCTTTCGGACCAAAGTTGAACCTGTTGATGCGCGCGACTATTTTGGCTACCAGTTGAGGCGAGGCCAGGTCCGTAGACTCCACCTTGCACATGGACACCGCCCCACTGGTTTCAATGGAGATTCGCAGTAATATCTTCCCACGCAATGTGGGGTCCTTGCGCAACTCCTTGTTGTAGATCCGATAAAGCGTGGCCTTGTAACGATCGAATACGATCTGAATCTCTTCGTCGGTCCGGCCCGGGCCAGGCCCATCGCTCAGCGGACGCGACGATTCCGCGATATCCGCAATAGAGCTTTCCACCCGTCCAAATCCGGCGCCGTTGCCGTTGCCGCCGCCTTTACCGATACCGCCGCCGCCGAGCCGGTCGATGTTGCCGTTGCCGATGTTGCGGCTGACCTGTGCATTGCCGATACCGCCGCTGGAGCCGCCCTTGGCCTGCATGGCCACCAGCGAACGCTGGGCCACGGCCTGTCCGGCCACCCGGGGGCTCTCTTTGCTCAGGCGCGCTTCGGTGCCGAGTTTTGCGATAGGCGTTTCGTCCATCAGATCCGCAAAGGTGTTTTTAAACGCCAGAACACCGACGCGTTCAGCTTTTTTCCGTGCGGCCGATGCGCCCCCGCCGCCACTTGCAACCATTTTAGACGGTTTGGGTGCGCCCCCCCCGCCTTTGGGTTGTTTATCCTGCTTTTGCTGCTTGGGCCGGGGTTTGGTCTCCTCCCGGGGCTGTTTGGCCTCTTCTTTGGGCTGTTCCGGCACCGGTTTGGGTCTGGGCGCCGGTCTGGGAGGCTCATTTTTGACCAGTTTGGCCAGTCGTTCCGGGATCTCCACCACGGCGACCGAGCGGTCCGGTATGGGCACCTTTACGATGGGAACAAGCGCGCCAAAGAAAAAGCAGATAAGCAACGCCACGAGAACGGCGCGGCGGAAGTTCCTTTCGCTTTCAGCCTCCTTGGTCCAGGGCATGATCATCGCACGAAAAGGAACGGGCGAAATTTCCCGCTCTATGACGAACTCCTCCTTGCGCTGTTCTTCACGATCGTGCGCATCACGCACCTCTTCGTGGAGAAAGTCCAGTTCGTCGAGGCGTTGATTGATCTGTGCCTGGACAGATGCCTGTTTTTCCAGAACTCCCCGGATCTCTCCCTCGAAGCGGGCAACCCGGCCCCGAACCCGTTTCAGGTGTCCGGCGGTATCCTCAACCTCCGGAATTCCTGTCCAGAAGAGTTTCCCCGCTTTCAGTTCACCCAGCTTGTCGAGCGCCTCGCAAACCTCCCGCAAGGCATCAAACCGCTGTCTATCCGCAGAAAACGTTTCGAGCTCCGTCTCCACAACGCGCAACTCATCTTCGAGCGCCTGACGTTTTATTTGGGCTTGCTCGATCTGCGCGTTCAGTGGCTCCAATTCTTGTGCTAACAAGGATGTATTCACGGCGTTCCCACTAGCTTTGGGCGGCCTTCTGAATAACGGCCAGGGAAATCCTCCCGTATCCAGAATCCGTGCAGGTTGACATTATTTTTTTGAGCGCTCTGAACGGTATGGTTTTATCCGCAAGGATTGTGACCTCCTTGCTTTCAACGACCGCCTTGGTGCTTATCCCGATAATATTGCGTTCAAGCTGTTTCAGCCGCTCTGTTATTTCCACAACCGTTCCGATACCTGAGTCAAGCAGTTCGGTGGTGCTGATCACGGCTTCGCCCTGAACCAGCACCCCCACGGGACAGACCATGATCACCACGGTTTCCCATGGCTTGGCCTCGACAACGGAATCGGGCAGTTTGATCTGCTTGGGCGCTTCCATAACTTCACTGCCCGATGAGTGAAAAAGAAGAAAAAACACCAGAATGGTAAAAACGTCCATCAACGATGTCAGATTAAGGCCCGTCACCTTTTTCTTGTTACGATCCATCCGCTTCATGCGTCTGCTGTTTCTCATGGCGCGTCTCCTATGGATATTTCAGGAAAGAGTACTATTTTCTGAATCTCTTCGCTGCCTTCCTCTTGAATTTCGGCACCGCGCACCGCGTCCATAATCTGAATCAGGCAGTCGTACTCTATATCCGGCTCCATCAACACCGTCGCGTCCTCTTTTTCCGGGTACTGGGCTTTCAGGCGGATGAGCATTTCAGAGAGCATCTCCATGTCGTACCGGTCGTCTTTTTTCGGCATGGCAGCCTCCACGGACGACCCGTTGGCAATCTCCAGTCCCGCCTTGCGGACAATCACCTCGATGGTAAAATTTGGCGTGGTCAAAGCCGATCCGCCGGCGCTGGTCGGAACGCGCAACTCCATGATGGCCACACGCGAGAAGACGGCACTGATGAGCAGAAACGGAATGAGCACCACCATCAGGTTCAGGAAGGTGGTGATATCCAGTTCGGGTGTTTCGTGCGTTCGCCGTTTGTTACGATGTCGTCTGGTCATAATCAGTTCCTATCGAATTGGCGCTTGGCGAAATTGGAAATACTGTTCAGGGCCTTGACCGACGCCATCTCCAGACTGTCCACGATCTGGCCGGTGGTCGATGTCAGCTTGGCATGGAAAAGCAGCAGCGGAATGGCGGACATCAACCCGAACGCCGTGGTGTTCATGGCCACCGAAATACTG
>JBFFHG010000687.1:0-3152 GCA_041557055.1 Desulfosarcinaceae bacterium | reverse complement strand
ATTCGTAGTCATATAAACTTTTTTATGTATATTTCGAATTTTAATTGTTGACATTCGCAATTATTGTTGGTTTTTTGTTGGAAAATCGCTTGTTCGTGTCCATCCAGAAATAGGCAAATTGGGTCGAGATCAAGGCGTGGGAAAAATTTTACCGCAGGCATATGGTTGATATTGCGAGGATAAAATTTTTCGCACAACACCGATATCGGGTAAATTGGCCATTTATGGATGGGCACTTGTTCGGTATGCGATCAATCCGGCGTGCATGTCGTTTGACGCCACAATCGGTTTGTTTCCATCCGTATCATTACGAAAAACAAATTTTGGGGGCGGGCAGGGCTGAAGGCGGATGTTATGCCGGGCCGGATATCGGAGAGCCATGCCGCGGCAGCTTAACCGCAAAGCATTTTATCTGAAAGGAGAGAGCAATGGTCTACAAACTATGGATCGACGGCCAATGGCGCGACAGCAACGGCGGCGGCCGGTTGAAAGTGGAAAATCCGGCAACCGGAGAAATCATAGACGAAGTTGTAAATGCCGACGCCGCAGACGTTGATGCTGCAATCCAGTCTTCCCGGAAGGCTTTTAACGATGGCCGCTGGTCCGGGAAAACCCCTGCCGAGAGGTCGGCTGTTCTGTTGAAAATGGCGGATTTGATTGAGGCGCGGATCGAAGATTTTGCCCGTGTGGAAGCGGAAGATACGGGCAAACCATACCATTATTTGTGCATGAATGCTGATTTTCCTTTCGGAATCGACAACTTAAGATTTTTTGCCGCTGCGGCTCGAGATGTTTCGGGTAGTGCCGCCGGTGAATATGCTCCTGGTTACACTTCCATTCTGCGCCGCGATCCCTGTGGGGTAACTGCGGGTATCAGTCCATGGAACTACCCGTTTTTGATGGCGATTTGGAAAATAGGGGCCCCATTGGCCGCCGGCTGCACCTCGGTTATCAAGCCGGCCTCCCTGACGCCCCGTACGACCCTCATGCTCGGTGAGGTCGCAACGGCGGCCGGATTGCCGGATGGTGTGCTCAATATTGTGTCCGGCAATGTGGGACGGGCGATTGCGGCGCATCCCGATGTCCGCCTGGTAAGTTTGACAGGGGCCACGGACACCGGCCGCAGCCTGATGAAAAGTGCTGCGGATACGGTCAAGCGGGTCCATCTCGAATTGGGGGGCAAGGCACCGATGATCGTTTGTGAAGACGCCGATGTGGAGATGATGGCCGCCAAAGCCGTAATCGGCGGGTTTATCAACACCGGTCAGGATTGCACCGCAGCCACCCGGATTATTGTTCATGAGAGCAGATTCAAGGCGGCTGAGGCGGCGTTGGTTGAAGCGACCCGGGCGGTTAAGGTGGGCATGCCTTTTGATCAAGATGTCACCATGGGCCCTTTGATCTCGTCCGGTCATCGGGATACGGTCATGGGGTTTGTTGAACGGGCGAAAGGATATGGCGCAAAAATTCTCACCGGGGGCAATATCCCGGCAAAACTTGCCCACGGATATTTCTATGAACCGACCCTGATCACCGGTGTGGACCAGAAAGCGGAAGTGGTTCAAGAGGAGATCTTCGGCCCGGTCATGGTGATTCAGTCCTATAAGACCGATGATGAAGCCGTTGCCATGGCCAACGATGTGGTTTTTGGATTGGCTGCGTCGATTTTTACGAATGACATCGGCCGTTCCCTGCGGATGTCGGCGAAATTGGAGTTCGGCACGGTATGGATCAACGACCACACGCCGCTTTCATCCGAGACGCCCCACGGAGGGTTCAAACAATCCGGTTTCGGTAAGGACTTGTCCCTGGAAGCCGTTCATGACTACCTTGTTACCAAGCATGTTATGGTGGCGCTGTAGCTGTTTCATGTTTAAAGCGATTCGTGCACAAGCCGTCTCAAAAAACGGATTTGGGTCGAAGAAAAAGGGCATCCAAAAAAATCTTCAAATTCTGAAAGATTTGAGAGGCAAGAACTCTGCCCTGATGTTGCAAAAGTCGGAGGGCTTCAGAGCCGGGCGCCGAGGATGAATCCGTAGTACTCTACTTCGAACCCTTGGCAACGCGGGGCCTGGAGTCCTCTGACTTTCCCGCAGGGTAAAAAAAGCTGGCCTGAAACACAGGCCCGATCTTCAGGGAGTCAGTCTTCATCCTGGCTGTCCAGAAATTTCTTTACTGTTTTTATGTGGTAAATCAAAAACAGCACTATCAATACGCCGATGGTGATGGAGCCCCATTGTTTCAACAGTTCCACATCGGTGAACTGGTTGATAAAATTGATGATGTTATTGCCGACCAAGGCGTAGATGATAATTGAACTCAGCGTTCCGCTGAAGACGATCAAAAAGTTGTTGACGGCCCTGTAATTGAGAAGATATCCAATAATGGCGCCGATGACCGGTCCGGTCATGAAGAATGGAAACATAACAAAGAAGAAAAGTCCGACCGCCCCGAATTTTTTTACTTTGGTTTTTTGCATTTGAGCCGTCAGTTCGGCCTGTCTGACGGTGCTGTGCAATAGTTTGGGCTGAATGACGTTGCGCATGATTAAAACCACTACGCCGTAAGTGATCAGAACGATAACGACTTCGATGAAAAAGTTGTAAAGAATGGTATATAAAAGCGAAATGTCTGCTGACAGGCATGTGGCAACGCCCAACGCTCTTCCCCCCATGATATGGATGATCACGGTGGAGGAAAGAACCCTGTAGAGACCGGGATTGATAAAAAGAAGAAAAGTCAGATAAAGGCCCGCCAGCAGAGATAAAAGCAATCCGATGGATAAGATCTTGACTTCTATGAGATCAAAGCGTTCTTTGATGAGGAACGCGACTTTTCTTGTTCCATTGCGGCATAAGGTAAAAATCTTTTTTAAATAAATCATAAGGAGAACCTGTGCATGAAAGAACATTGAAAAATGGTTGACATTCCATGCGGTAACTGTATTTCATTCAACTGATAACACCTGCCGGTTGAGCATCCATTCCATGAAAATCGATACTCCTTTCGTTTCATGAAAGAGGTAATCCCTCCCGTGTGGTCAATGTGTCTATGAGTACAGTAAACAAGATCACCTTCGCTGTTACCTGCCTTCTTATCAGCTGGGTCTATGAGTATTGTTGAATCTCCTTTTGTCAACTGGAACCCTGAGT
>JBFFHG010000686.1:0-3153 GCA_041557055.1 Desulfosarcinaceae bacterium | reverse complement strand
CTTATCTTTCGAGTCCCCGAGTACCAGGCCGGCTCTTTTTCCCAAAGCTGCTATCGCTTTAACACCTATATCGGCATGGCTGTCATTTTAACAGCCTGGGGTGAGACAGGGGTGGCCCGGTTCGGGGTCCTTGTCGGTATGATCATTCCGATCATCAATGTATTGGCGGTCACCACCCTGATCTGGTTTTCGGGCCACTCGCCCGACTGGCGTTATCGTCTGCGCCTGACCGCGGCCGCCCTGCTCACCAATCCTCTGATTCTGGCCTGCGCCGCCGGGCTGGCGTATGCGCACTGGATCAATTCCTTTCCCGCTTTTATTGAAAACACCTTGCGCCTGGGCGCATCCGTCACCTTGCCCCTGGCCCTGCTCTCCATCGGCGCAAGCCTGACCCTCAAGACGCTAAACCGCCATTTGGCCCTGGCATTGGCGGGATCGGCATTTAAGCTCATCGCCCTGCCGGTCATCGGCTATCTGCTCATGAATCAGATGGCGGTGGCCGACACGTTCTACCCGGTGGGCATGCTCTTCTTTGCCCTGCCCACATCCACAGCCATCTACGTGCTCTCCGCACAATTGAACAGCGATACGGAGATGGCGTCCGCGGCTGTGGTACTCTCCACCGGGCTCTCCTTTTTTTCATTGTCCCTGGTGTTATGGTGGTTCAATGGTTAAAAACCTCAAACTCACGATTGAATATGACGGAACCAATTATCACGGTTGGCAGCGTCAGCCCAACGGCTCATCCATTCAACAGAAGATCGAGTCCGCCATCGAAAAAATGACCCGGCAAAAAATCACCCTCATCGGATCGGGCCGCACCGACGCCGGGGTCCACGCCCTGGGGCAAACAGCCAATTTCACCTGCGACACCCGGCTGGCGCCCGGTGAACTTCAAAATGGGCTCAACAGCCTTTTGCCCGGCGACATCGTCATCCGTGAATGCCTGGCCGTTGCCCCCCAATTCCATGCCCGTTATGATGCCAAAAGCAAGCGCTACCGGTACTGCATCCTCAACGATCCGCTGCCGGCAGCCATCGGACGCCAATATGCCTGGTGGGTCCGCACCACTCTGGACATGGCGGCCATGCAGCAGGCAGCCGACCATGTTCTGGGCGAACACGATTTTAAAGCCTTTGAGGCGTCAGGCAGCCCGCGCTCCCACACCATCCGCCATGTGAGCCAGGCCCAATGGGAGCGCCACCCTCAGGGCCGTCTCACCTTCCATATCAGGGCCGATGGTTTTTTAAGGTATATGGTGCGCAATATCGTCGGCACATTGGTGGCGGTGGGCCTGCGCAAAATAACGCCCGGGCGGTTCCACGTCATTCTCAACTCACTGGACAGGGCCCAGGCCGCAGCCACGGCGCCGGCCCGGGGGCTTTCACTGGTCCAGGTCTTTTACGATTAAATATCATTTCGTCTATTTTCGTACCCCATCGCTATCAACTTTTGTGCACACCGCCAACCCGCGCCGAATCGCCGGCATTGCCAATTAAGTTGATGGCATTGGGTTTACGATTCTAACAGTTACTGTAAATGTTGGCACCTCAATTGCTAATTTTAAATTTTCCGGTTTAATAATGAATCAGAGGGCCGCGGCTTCATCCGACACTGCATAAATTGAAGGAAGCGCAATGAAAGAGACATCCTTTTTGGACAACAATGAATCCATGCTGGAAAATTTGAAAAGCATCGACGTGTTGGAACAATTTGAAGATCAGGAGCTGATGAGACTTCTGGAAATGAGCAAAATCCGCAAATACCAGACCGGGGAGTGCATCGTCGAAGAGGGCAAATCAGATACCTGGCTCTATTTTCTCATGCTGGGGCGGGTTCAAATCAGTAAAAAAGGCAGTGAGGTGGCTGTCCTGGCCCGCAAGGGGGAAATTTTCGGTGAAATGGGCGCCCTGGACAGCTCCCGCAGATCGGCCTCGGCCTTTGCCCTTACCAACACGGTCTGCCTGGCCACCGATATGTTTTATATTGAAAAGCTTACCGGTAATGAAAAAGCCGCTTTCGGATATGTGATCTATCGCCTCCTGGCCGAAATACTCTCGCGCCGGCTGCGCCGAACCACCGATGCCCTGGTCAAAGCCAAGGGGCGTATCAATCTTAAATTCTGGTAGGCAAAACAGACAGGGAAAAATTCCCCCCATCGTTCGTACATATCGCACTGTTGCCACGTTGAATACATTTCAGGCCACAACATGGTTTATTTGAGTTTTGTGATTTCAGGCGGCGGCTTTGGAGGATTTCATCTGGCTCACTTTGGCATTATAAAAGGCGATCACTTCGCGCCGGTTCAGCATGCCGATGAGCCGCCCATGGTCATCTTCCTCCACCACGGGCAGGTTGTCCAGATTCTTGGTGGTGAATTTTTTCAATACGGAGTTGAGGTCCTCGGACGGTGTGGCCACGATGATTTCCGATGTGCCGATATCTTTCATAACCACCAGATGCTCGATCTCCGGGGAAAAGAGCACCCCGCGAACGTCATTGATGGAAAAGATACTGACCATGCGCCCATGACCGTCCATAACCGGAAAGTAGTGCTGGGTGGTGGTGGAAAAGTAGTGCCTGAATTCCACAAAGGGCATCTCCTGGGGAATCTGCTGAACCTTCTTGATCACATGCAGCACGTCCCGGACCTTAAACGATTGCAGCACATCCACGAAAAAGTCCCCGGCATGGGCCGGCGAATCGATTTTGCTCTTTACCTGGCGATTGAAAATGGTCCAGGGCCGGGCCGCCATGTAGGCCACGGAGCAAACCAGCAGACTGGGCAGCAACAGGTGATAGGAGTTGGTCATCTCGGAAACAAAAATGATGGTTGAGATGGGGGTGTTGGACACGGCTGTGAAAAAACCGGCCATCCCCACCACCACAAAGGCGCCGGGCTCGGTGACCACATTTGGCATCCACTGGTGGAAGAACTTGCCCACGGCGCCGCCCATGGCGCCGCCGATGACAATGGAGGGGCCGAAGACACCGCCGCTGCCCCCCGACCCGATGGAAAAAGAGGTGGTCAGAATCTTGCCGAAAGCCAGAATCAATAAAAATCCGATGGTGATTTCCGAATAACGCTCCATATAGAGCGCTTTCTGGGCGAATCCATATCCAAAGGCCAGGCACTGGGGCCAGAAGTACCCG
>JBFFHG010000685.1:0-3154 GCA_041557055.1 Desulfosarcinaceae bacterium | reverse complement strand
AATGTATCGCAGGCAGATAAATTCTGTTTTTTATTTCCAATTTATTGATTGTGACGGGTTGAAATAATGGATCCATAGTATGCCCCTCCTCAAATGATTTCATTGTTTTTTATAACTTGACACCAAAAACAAAAAGAGGCTAATTTGACTTAAAACAAGCCATAACGGACTTTTTAGCTTCAGAATAGCTTTTTGACAATTCATTGGGCAAGGCTATAGGGATGAAGCCGTATTATTCACCCCATACCACAGCCAAATGAATTATCGTGAAAACCATAAGAGGTGAGAGATGCCCCACATCACATTGCTTGCACTCCGTAATTGCACAGGGTCGGGGATTTACGGAGCCATCGACGCCTTTGGCATCGCCAACCGATGGCATCGGCAAATGCATCAGGGCACAGATGGCCGCGTTCCACTTTTCCACTGGGACATTGTGTCCATCGACGGCAGGCCGGTGAAGGGAGAAGGCAGGATAACGATTATGCCCCATTATTCAATTCACGATGTGGATTCAACTGACTTCATCCTGATTCCCGCGTTTCTGCCTCCATTTAAGTTTATTGGTAATGTGCCGCAGGAACTGACAGATTGGATCGATCGCCACCATAAAAAAAATGCCCTGATCGGCTCCACTTGCACCGGGTCCTTTTTACTGGCCGAAACAGGACTTATTGATGGGAAGACGGTGACAACGAACCTGAAATTTTCACGGTATTTCCAAAAACTGTATCCGTCCGTCAACCTCAAGCCCGAACGTATTTTAACTGAAGACAGCGGTTTTCTCTGCTCAGGGGCGACCACATCTTTTTGGGACCTGTGCGTCTATCTGATCGAAAAGTTCGGTTTCGAGGAACTGGCCACTATCTGCGCCAAAGCCCTGCTGATGGAACCCCGACGCAGCCAATCTCCCTATTTCATATTCGATTATCAGAAAGATCACACGGACAGCATCGTTAAAAAAGCTCAATGCTACATGGAGAAAAAATTCACCGAAACCATCTCACTGGAGGCTTTGGCTGCCGACCTCGGCATAAGCCCGCGCCATTTTGTACGCCGGTTTAAAAACGCCACCGGCGATTCGCCATTGTTCTACCTCCAACGGATCCGGATCGAGGCTGCCAAGCAGAAATTGGAAAAATCGACACAGTCAATCGATGAAATCACACAGCAGGTGGGATATGAGGACCCCAACTCGTTTCGCAAGCTTTTTAAAAAAAACACGGGGCTCTCTCCCAGGGAGTACCGCAATCGGTTCACACGGCTGCTGAAGCCTGTTCCATTAAATTGAGATAACTTCTTGGAGGATCGGGTCTGTTTTAACCCTATAGTTGCAAAAGTCGGAGGGCTTCAGAGTCAAGACGCCGAGGATGAAGCTGTAACGGCACCTGGGTAAATTCCTCGGATGGTGCCCCAATTCGACGCCTGTTCAATACCCACAAGGGGCTGATATCTCTTCGCCATCTTTTTTATGCAACGATAGGGTTTAATGACATCGGCGTTAGGGTTCACTCATGTTGAAAAAGGGTTATGCTGTTTTCATGCCGGTCGATATACTCGATAAGAGCTGCATAGAAATCCATTTCGTCAAAAGTATCCGGACCGACACCGACGACATCAAAGTGGTCTTGCTGAAGAACACTTGAATGGGATTCCATTTGCTCTTTTTTCGGATAGTTGATATCCGCGACATACCCCAGATGAGTGTCTTCTTCTATTGCGCCAAATTCGCCCATGGTTTCAACATACTTGATTCGATAGCCCATCTGCTGGGAATTGATGCCCACCATGCCATCGTCGTCAACATCATTGTTGTCCCGATCGCCGCATCCGGCGGCACCGTCGTTGTCGCAGTCATCCATGCAATACCCATCACCATCGATATCGTACAGAAGTTCACGTAACCAGAACAAGACCGGATTTACGGATAATCCTTCTTGGGCCGTGATCAAAGAGACATAATGCGAAGCATAAACTGAACTGATGGGATAATTCTCATTGAACAATTTGGCGCCGGTTGCCCGACCGTCATACGGGTCGTAATCGTCATAAACGAGCTGTTTCAGACTGGCGTCCGGATCGTTGCCCGGTTTGTAAACAACATCTCCATAAATTCCGGCCAATGCGGATATAACGCTGTTGATACCAGGGCCTAAATCCAAAACGTATTTTGCAACAGGTGAACCCCGATGGGGCGAGGATATGCTGCACAGCACCTTTACAACCGGATACCCTTTTCGCAGTGCAAGTAATTTGGCTGCCTTGCGCGCGTCCAGACCGCCTTGAGAATGGGCGATGATATTGACATTCTCGGCATTGACGGCTGTCATATAGGTTTCAATTGCTTCAGCCAATTCCAGGCCGCGTTTTTC
The DNA here is from genome assembly GCA_041557055.1 of Desulfosarcinaceae bacterium. Classification (GTDB taxonomy): domain Bacteria; phylum Desulfobacterota; class Desulfobacteria; order Desulfobacterales; family Desulfosarcinaceae; genus JARRKU01. The sequence continues at coordinate 782 of JBFFHG010000685.1, read as the reverse complement.
AGATGTATGAAACGGCGTAACAGATGCGGCATATGATTGTTGACCGGCATCCAGCCAAGTGTTTTCTTGAGGATTGCCGACGAACAATCCATAATCGTTGCCCCAATAATCAAATCCGAGCAAATCATCGAATCCGGCCATGCCGTGCGCAAAGATAACCGGATAATCGGATCGAGCGCCGATAGCCGGCTGAAAACTTGCGGTAAACAAGAATAAAATTGATACGATGAACCTTTTGATGACCATAGCGTGCCTCCATAGCCTCTAAAAAATAGACATATGTTACGGGCATCTCGCACCATAACGGCAAAAAAGTAAAACCATTTATAGACAGACAATATGGAGAACAATTTTAAGGGTTCAATTTGCCCTTTGCCGCCTAATGAGTTCTCTTCGCATAACTTTCCCCACGCTGGTTTTAGGCAATGCATCCGTGAACTCCACCATGGTGGGCAGTTTGTATACGGCCAGTCTCTCGCTGCAGTACTGAATCAACTCCGCCTGGGTGGCGGTCTGCCCGGGCTTGGTCACCACAAAAACCTTGATCTGCTCGCCGCGGGTGGGATGGGGCACGCCAACGGCGCAAGCCTCCATGACTTTCGGATGGGTATAAAAAACCTCATCGATTTCCCGGGGATAAACATTATATCCCCCCGTTATGATCAATTCCTTTTCGCGCCCAACAATATAGAGTCGCATCCTATCGTTCGGATCCTGATAGCCAAGATCCCCGGATTTAAGCCAAGGCCCTGTAAAGGCTTCTTTTGTTTTTATCCGGTTTT
>JBFFHG010000684.1:0-3156 GCA_041557055.1 Desulfosarcinaceae bacterium | reverse complement strand
TCGGGATTTTCAGCGCAGGATAGAAACCGGGACCAGTCCGTATAGGGATTGATACCGCGGCTGATGGCGGAGATGATCTCTTTGGTCTCCTTGATCTCTCCGTCCTGGATACCGCGCAGGATCAGCGTATATAATCCATCCTGGTGATTCAGGACCTCCACCAGGCCTTGGGCGATGGGCTGGACAACAACCGCCCGGCCGTTAAAGCGGCCGTTGCGGTTCATTTGCTCGATCATCCAGTCAACAAAAGCGCGCAGGAAGTTGCCCTCGCCAAACTGCAACACCTTTTCGGGCAGGGCGTTGATCTGCGGGACCATCAGATCGGCAGGGGCGTTGAAATCCATATCCAGCAGCTTGTGTGTCAAGTCCATGAACAAATCCTTTTCTCAGCAACACCGGCAGGACCGGATCATGCTTTTAATATGGGCTCCAGGTATGCCATGCTGATTTCAATATCCTTTTGAAAGCTGTCGCGGATGTTGCCTTCAATGGCCAATTGACCTTTAAAGCCGATTTTTTTAAGGGTGTTGAAGACTTCACGAAAATCAATAGCGCCCAATCCAGGGAAAAACCGGGTGTTGTCGGAGATATGCACTGAGTGATAAAGGTCTGAAAACCGGAATAGGGCGGCGCCTGAATCGATCTCTTCAATATGCATGTGAAAGGTGTCCGGTAAAATTTGAAAACAGGGATTTTTCAGGGGCGCGATCAGCCGCATTGCATCTTCCAGGGTATTGGCCACGCTGGATTCATAGCGGTTGGTGGCTTCAATCAAAACGGGGACTTGATATCGCTCCGCCATGGGAGAGATCTGCTCCAGGGATGCGGCAAAATCAGCTTTGGCCTGCCCAGGGTTCTGGGATGGGGGACCTTTTAAAAAACCAATAATGAGGCCCATGTCGAACCCGGACAACTGCTGAATAAAATGGCGGCAGTGATCCACTGCGCGCCGCCTTGCGGCAGGGTCCGGGCTCGAAAGAGAGAGCCCCAGGGTTTTGGCTGTCAATCCCGAGGCAAACATGGTCATTTTAAGATTAAACTGATCCAGGAAGGCCGTGATGTCGCTGATATTGGCTTTGCCAGCATGTGCAATATTCAGCTCCACGCCGAAAAATCCATGGTTTTGCAATGTCTGCAGATTGGAGATGAACTCCGGGTCCTGCCGGTGGTTTTCCGGCAGGACCATTTGCATGCACAAGGGAAAGCAATATGCTGAATGATTCACAATCTTTTGCCTTTCGCGGTTACATCAAGCAAGTGATCTTGCACTCCTTGCGATCCGTGCGCAGCATAACGATATTCTCCGGTACCTGTTCCAGGGATATCTCTTTGGTGATCAGGGGCAGCATATTCATGCCCGAAGCCATGGCCTGGATGACACGCGGGAAGGTGCCATGGCCGGAGTGCCCCTGGGCACCCACGATACGGGCCCGACGCACCTGCAACACTTCACCGGTGACAGGCATTTTCGCATCCGCCCGGGCAACCACGACAATGGTGCTGTTCAAGGTGCGCCCCTGCCAGATCGTCTTTTCAATTTCCGGATAGACGATGGTCGGCAGCCCGGTGGCTTCCAGATAAATGCTGGCGCCCTGACCGTTTGTCAACTCCAGAACGCTTTCACTAAGATCGGATTGCAAAGGATTAATCACATGATCCGCGCCCAATCTGCGGCCAAGTTCGGCCCGCCCGGGTTCCGGCTCCGAAAGAATGACATTGGCGGCCCCCTGGCGTTTCAAAATCGCGCATGCCGCCAGCCCCACCGGACCGCCGCCGCAAATAACCACATTGTCGCCCGGACGGATACCCCCGCCGCGCTCAATTACGGCGTTGTAGGCGACACAAGTGGGTTCGACCAGGCTGCCGAGTTTGAAAATGTCGTTTTCGCCGTATTTGCCCTTCAGCGGATCAAGACTCCACAAACAGCGATCCGGCAACACGATGTACTCGGTAAAAGCGCCATCCACATTAAAACCGATTTCATCCAACCGTTCGCAATGGTTGGGCCATCCATCCGCACACGGCTTGCAGGAGCCGCACCAGAGCATCTCTTCGGCGCATACCCACTCACCTCCCTTAAAGGGCTTGTTTGTGTTTTTATCATACGCGTCTGGCCCGGCCGCCACCACAATGCCGGATAGCTCATGGCCCATGGTGCAGGGAAAACCGGTCAGGCCCGGGTACCAGATATAGCCGTCGTCATCCGCCTGGGCCATGTGAACATCACTGCCGCAAATACCGCAGGCTTTGACCTGAATGAGAACCTGGCCCGGCCCGGGCGTGGGAATCTCCACCGGTTTGATTTTCATTTCAGGATTGCGCCAGACTTTGCTGCCCAGATAAGTCTGGCGGCCCTCGATGTCTTTTGCACCCAATCTAAAATCAGCTTTTGGGTCCCACTCTGCATACAGTTTTACAGCGTTCATTGTTTTTGTCATGGGAAACCTCCGTTTTGGAAACGTTTACGAAAAATTTTAAAAATATATTCGACCATTAATTCCTTAAAGAATAACCCTGTCGTATGCAATGTCAGGGTGAAAAATTCTATTAAGGATACACGCTAAGTTGTTTTGCGAATGATGAGTTCGGGCTCCAATACCACTTTCCGGGGTTTGCTATCTTTTTTACGGACATGCTCCAACAATATCTGAATCGCAATTTCACCCATTTTATATTTGGGCTGTGACACGGTCGTGAGCTGAATTTCCGGAAACGATGCAAAGGCAATATCATCGAATCCGACAATGGCGATCTGTTCGGGCACAGAGAGTCCCGTCTCCCGCGCTGCCTGAAGAATCCCCATGGCCAGCATATCGTTTTCAGCAAAAATAGCCTGCGGATGATCCCCCTTTTTAACCATTCTGTGGAAAATGCGATATCCGGACTCTCTTCTGAAATCGCCGAAATGGATATGGTCGGCGTTTATTTGAAGGCCAAACGCCTGAAGGGCCTGTTGAAAACCGGTCAGCCGCTCACTGGCATGCACAGCATCGTTCCGGGCGCCGATGAAGCCGATTTTTTTATGACCGCGTTCGATCAAATGCTTGGTGGCCAGATAGCCGCCGCGCTTGTCATCCAGAACCACATAACTTTTTTCAGGTTCGGGGTACTGCTTGCAGATATACACCACAGGAATGTTGCCCAGTTTCGTGCCTT
>JBFFHG010000683.1:0-3158 GCA_041557055.1 Desulfosarcinaceae bacterium | reverse complement strand
GAAGCCCTTCGGCTTTTTCAATGTTAATTTTTGTGCGAACCCTTGGGGTTGGCACCCCTTGTTGGCGTAATCAGGCCACCGGGCTTTTCACTGTTATTGTTGAATGCATATTGCGTTCAGCCAGATATTTCAGGAACAATTCCGGAGGAACACACATCTCCGCCGGCATGGCGCCTTTATCGGGTATCTCTCCCTTTGCCAGCATGCGGCACGTGATCCCCACCGGGGCGCCGACACTGAAAGGACCGGTTTTCATGTTCCATTCTTCGTATGGGGAACACATGACCTCGGTTTGGATTTCCGTTGGAACGCCATCCTTCAATCCCATCGCATCAACTCTGATACACTTATAATCGGCTGGTTTGCCGGTGGGTTTGGGGAACGTTTCGGCCAAGAGGGTAAAAAAATCACGTGGGCTTATCTCGGTATCTTTTATCTTTAATGGTTGGGTGGAACCGAATCCGATCCCTGCCAGGAAGCGAAGTTTCTGTTCGAAATCAGTGGGCAGGCCCAGTTTAAAACTCATGCGCTGCAACCCTTTTTCTTTAAAGCTGACCGGTATGCTTGCGACTTCGGAATGGATTGTCGCATAGACATTCATGGTGCCCACCGGTTCCGGAAAATCGATTTTCTCTCCCTCTGAAAAGGCCGGGACCTTTTTCCACTCTCCGCTATCAAAAATGTAACACTCCCGTGAGAATTCTTCCAAAAGGGTGCCCACAGCATATGGAACCGCCAGGGGAAAATCGGATTTCGCATAGTTGGCGATGCCATCGCGTAGATACAAATGCTCCACACTGTCAAGCCGATCCGCTGCATAGCGAGCCAAAACATTGGTAATCCCCGGAGCGCTTCCCATCCCACAGACAGCCGTTATACCGCGCGCTTTCCATTTTTCATGTTCAAGAATCTGTTCGCGGTACCAGTGGAAAAGGCCCCCCATATCGGTGTAATTCACCCCCTCTTCCAGGCATGCCGACATCACTTGACGATTAAATACATGGCTTATGCAATGTGCGCAGGCAGCGCTTCCGCGAAGGGCCGTTGTCAGGCTTTTGTGATCATTTACATCAATAAAAGCAACGGATGTTTTGCCTTCACCCCACTCTTGGGAACGCTGCTCTAAAATTCCTGTGGTCGTTTTCAAATCCGCAAGAACAACCTCGGTGACTTCGGCAGATGAGCACAGATCCCGGATGACACCTTGGGCTTGAGTGCCGGCGGCTCCTAATACACTGATTTTCATGATTTTTTTCCTCCTGATGAATTTGTGCGTGTGAACGCAGCTTAAGCGTACGATATCCATAGCGCCTGACAGCCATAAAATAGACGCTAATGAAACCCGGGTTGAGCGCCTGTCTAACGGTGGTGCAATCGACCTATTTGATTTTTTCGAGAATTAAATCACGATTGATGTCGGAATCCATATGCTGTATGTAATCTCTTTTTAACCAAGTTTTTTCCATTACACCGGGAAAAGCTTGTTGGGCAGCCAGAGAATAATTTCCGGAAAAATCATCATCAGAATCAATCCGGTGGCCTCTACCAAAGTAAACCATATGACTGATTTATAGATATCGGTCATTGTAATGTGAGACGGCACGACGGCTTTCATGTAGAAAAGGTTATAGCCGAACGGAGGCGTCATGTAGCCGATCTCCATCTGTACGATAAACAATACTCCGAACCACAATGGATCAAACCCCAAGGATTTGATTATTGGTAACATAATCGGAATGGTGATGAGCATTATGCCGGACGAACTCATTGCCATGGCAAAGAAAAAGATGATGATTTGAAAAAAGATGATGACGCCCCATCTGCCGGCGGGAATGTGCTGTACAAGGTTGCTAACAACGTGGGAGGAGCCCATCCCCTGAAAAATGGCACTGAGACAGTATGCACCGAATATCAGCCACATGATCATTCCGGAGATTTTGAAGGCTTTGCCGGCGGCTTCATAAAGAAGTCGCCAGTTAAGCTTTTTCCAGGCGGCCAGAATGCTGGCGATGACACCGATCGAAGCTGCTTCGGTTGGAGAAGCGATACCGACAACAATGGAACCAAGAACCGAGAGGATTATTGCAATTGGCAATAAAATTGCTTTAAGTGCTTTTATTTTTTCAGACCAGGTCGGGCGCTGGTCCTTGGGCAAGGCCGGCGCGATATCTTTTTGAAAATACGACCGTACCAATATATATGTGGCATCCAGTGAAAGCAGAAGAATGGTTGGCATAACCCCGCCGGCGAACATTCTGCCCACGGATTCTCCGGCTATAAGCGCATAGATGATCATGTCGACGCTTGGCGGCATAAGAATGCCCCAACCGCCTCCGGAATTGATGCAGCCAATGGAAAGTTCTTTTTGATATCCCCGTTTCAGCATCGAGGGCAGAGCGATGGCTCCCATGGTGATTGTCGCTGTCCCGCTTATCCCGCACATGGCGGCGAAAATAGTGCAGATAAAAACGGTTCCGACCGCCAGGCCACCGCGAACGCTGCCGAACCACAGATACATCATATGATACATGTCATCGGCTATACCCGAACGTTCAAGAATCATCGCCATGAGGATAAATAACGGAATGGCAACGAGAACGAATTGATTACTTGCCCCCCAACCCTGTGCCGCAGCCATGTACAGTCCCTGGGGTCCCCAGAAAATCAGAATAAAGAGCATGGCGGTGCCGCCCAAAGAAAAACCAACAGGCAACCCCAAGAATATCAGGGCGAACAGAAGTCCGAAAAGAATAAGCGTCCACAACTCGATGGGCATGGGTTAATTACTCCTATGGTCAGGTTTTACTTGGCCGAGATCGCCTCCTGGCGTCGGTGAGACCGATGTGCCGGCCCTGTAGTTTTGAATCTGATGGATAAGGTTAACGATGCCTTGCAACAAGAGGAGCAGGGCTCCCAATGGGAGGGCGAACTTGATCGGGTAAACAGGAGGGTCCCAGACCGATCCGGTTCTCTCCAATTTGTTGAGCGAATCAAAGGCGAATTCGAAACCGAACCAGGTCAGGGCGCCTGTGAACAGCAGAAAAAACGGAAAGGTGCAGATATTTACGATAAGTTTCACCTTCGGAGAAAATTTCGAATAGAGAATATCGACGTTGATTTGCCCCTTTTCCCGATGGAGATGGCCGGCCGAAAACATG
>JBFFHG010000682.1:0-3161 GCA_041557055.1 Desulfosarcinaceae bacterium | reverse complement strand
GTCACAACGATACCGCGCATTGATTTGAACATCCTCAATCCCCTTCTAAATTTTTATCGAATAGGCATGCGGTTTTAAGTCCTGATCATCTTCTTCTATAGACGGTACGATCCAATCGATCAAGTCTTCGGTTAAAATCGGTTCGGACACAGCCGCCAAATTCTGATAAGCCTTGGGTAACGCATCCTCCACAAGGTCATCGATCCGGGCCATCAACCGATTTTCCGCTTCAGTGCCGCCGGCCGCCATTTGCGGCACCTCTTGTGAAGGTTGGAAAAAATCGGGCCGAATAAGGATAAAAGCCAGTATCAGGGCCCCCGCCAGCCCCATGGCCATGGCCGGCCTGAATTGCCGCCGCCGCTGGGCCGCGCCGCGGTCCGGCAGGCGAAAGGCCCGCGATGGTTCAGGCGTCAGCTCACGGGCCATTCGGCCCAAGCGGCTGTAACGCTGCTCCAGGTTTTCAGCCTGACAGCGGCAGTGTTGACAAACCTGCAGGTGCGCCTGGCGGCCCTCCCCCAGATCCGAGGCGTCCACCAGATTCCGGATCAATTCATCGTAGGTCAGGTGTTGGTCGGCAATCAGGTCCATCACATCCCCTCCCGCACCGCATCCAAATCGGCAGCCATGGTTTTTACTTTGTTCAGGGCGCGGTACAAATGGGTTTTTACGGTGCTTTCATTTCTCTTTAAGGTGGTACTGATTTCATTTATGCTGAGTTGGTCGAGAAACCGCAAGGTAAAAACCTCCCGCTCCATGCGCGACAACTTGCCGAGCATCCGCTCCACCTGCCGCCAGAAATCCCTGCGCGCCAGCCCCCCCTCCGCCTCAGGCGCCACGGCCATCTCTTCGGACTCATAGAAATTGTCGTCATCTGTGGAGACCAGGCCGAACAGGGATTTGAACTGTTTGCGGCGATAATGGTCCCGCACCCGGTTGACGGCGATCCGATAGAGCCAACTGCGGAAAACCTCCGGCGAGGTCAACCCGCCGATATTTTTGAATGCTTTCAAAAAGACATCCTGGGTCAGGTCTTCAGCATCCATCCGGGAACGGGTTCGATAGTATATCATGCGATAAATCTCCGGTTGAAATTGATCCACCAAGCAGTGGAAAGCCAGACGATCCCCGGCCTTGGCTTTCTCAACCATCTCGACGTTCTGTGAACGGGAACCGGAAGGCCGTTTATCTGAATCATCTGTTGTGGTAGGCACCATAATATCGAGATCTTATCCGTTTCCGCAGCCGCCGCTCCACCCTGATGACGCTTGGTTCACCGGCCTCAACCGGCGAAAGAGGCATCCCCCTCTTCCACCGGGAAAAATCCAATCCAGCGTCACTGTCTATGGTTACCCCCTTCAGCGCTTGTTAAACCCTATAGACGTCTGATCAGAGGCTTTAGTCTACAAATCATCCCAACAAATTATCCAGGGACATCATGATCACGAAACCGATCATCACACCAAAGGTGGCCAGGCGGGATTTCCCTTTGCTGTGGGTTTCGGGAATGATCTCGTCACTGATGACAAACAGCATGGCCCCGGCGGCAAAAGCCAGCCCAAAGGGCAGCACCGGACCGAACAGTGTCACCGCAGCCACCCCCAGCAGCCCGCCCACAGGCTCCACCAGCCCGGTGAGGGTGGCGATGCCCACGGCTTTCCAGCGTGAATACCCCAGGCCCAACAACGGCAGCGCCACGGCCAGGCCCTCAGGCATGTTCTGCAACCCGATCCCGATGGCCAGACTGGTCCCGGCGCCGATATCACCGCCGCCGAATCCAACGCCGACAGCCAACCCTTCCGGAAAATTGTGGATGGTGATGGCTATGATGAACAACCATATTTTTCGAAGTTTGCTGGCGGGGCCTTCATGGCCCAGGCCAAAGTGCTCATGGGGCAGCCAATGATCCATGCGATCCAGAACGACAGCCCCGAACAGCATGCCGACCACCATCACATAAACGCCGTATCCGGGCCAAAATGCCTCCCCGGCCTCGATCCCCGGCACAATCAAAGAAAAAGAGGTGGCCGCCAGCATGACCCCGGCCGCCCCGCCCAACATGGTGTTGAGGACCTTGTCGGAAACATTGCGAAAAAAAAGGGCCGGCAAAGCGCCGGCGCCGGAAGCCAGACCGGCCGCGGCGCTGGCCAGAAAACCGATGACAATAAGACTCATATGTCAGACTCCATCAATGAACATGGTTGCGGGTGTTATTTGGCCCAGCTTAAAAAAAGTATCGGGACACGTCAAGTTAAAAGGCTTTGAATTTACGCTGAATATTTAATTCATCCCTTAACCGGCCGCCGCCCGGTTGCGCACTCTTCACCCGGTTCTGATTCAGGGCCAGATCCGACCGCGAATGGGCAGCGATGATTTTAAGTTTAAAATTTTAAGCAAAGGTAATATGATGCTGCTCATTCTGCAAATGCTGCGAGAATCCTAAGAAAGGCCGGCCCATGGAAATCGAAGAGATCATAGCTGTTCTGCAGGGCAGCAATTTTTTTTCAAACATGGCCATGGAAGATGTTGCGCGGGTGGCGTCCCTGTGCAAAGAGGTGACCCATGATCAGGGAGGCTTTGTTTTCAGGCAGGGAGAATACGGCGAACACCTCTACACAATCGTGGAGGGCCAGATCCATTTGGAAAGGCTTGTCAATCTGGGGGATCGCAAAGGCCGCATGCTCATCGACACCTTGGGCAGGGGACGCACCCTGGGATGCTGGTCGGCCCTGCTGGGCGAACCGCACATGCTGATGTCTTCCGCCAGTGTCCAGAAACCGTGCACCTTGCTGAAAATGGCCGGGCGGGATTTGCGCCTCATGATGACTGAAAATTCGGCTTTTGGCTTCAACATTATGGAGCGCCTCTGCTTCTTGCTGCGCGAACGAATTCAAGCGGCGTACGGCGCCATGGATCGGATTTGATCCCTTAAAGACGATGATTCTATTTTGGCGGAATTTCAATTAGCTCACACATGAGTCATAAGGTGAAAATCATGCCGGACAGTGAACTCAGCGCGGAAGACCAAATCAAACTCCATGAAGTTCAAACCGCCATGAAGGAGATGGCCGCCCAGCGCTCCGCCCTGATCCCCCTGCTCCAAATGGCGCAACACAAACTCTCCTATCTGCCGCCCCGGGCCATTGAGATGGTGGCCCGCCATT
>JBFFHG010000681.1:0-3165 GCA_041557055.1 Desulfosarcinaceae bacterium | reverse complement strand
TGAAGTAAACCCAGCGTAATAGGGCCGCCGGGAAAATCAAGTGCGGATGCCCGATGGCAAAAAAATCAATTTAATCTGGAATTTTCGTAAAAAAATCAGGATAATCAGGAAGTTTTGATCAAAATAATGCGAAAATCAACACCCCCCGCAGGATCGGGTAAGACCACCGCCAGCAAGCTGATTTCAACGTTACTCTACGACAGCCCCCAGCACAAAAAGTCGACCGATGCGGCGAACTACACCGACGGCTCTCAGAATCCGCTCATCGTGCTGGACAACATCGAGGTCAAGCAGATGACTGACGGCATCACGGGGTGGCCCGGGAAAAGCGCGGGAGCGGGACCGACTCGGAAACCGTGACCGAACCGACTAAGTGCCTGATCAACACCACCGGCATCGAGTCGCTGTGCGGAGACCTATCCGAAATCCTTTCCCGGACCTTCACCATCGATTTCGATGTTTCCAATCAGGACTCTTGCTGTTTTCTGGAAGCCAAGGTCATCGCCGATATCCAGGCCCATCGGGATTTGATCCTTTCGGTGATCATCAAGCGCACCGCCATGGTTCTGCACCTCATGCGGCAGGAGAAACAAAAGCGGGTCATGGAGCTGATCCACACATCCCTTGGCGGTCACGACAAGCGGCGTTGTAATGAATATTTGAGCCTGATGTACCTCATGATGCTGGCCGGCGGCACCCAGGAAGAGATCCGCGCCGGGCTTGAAAACCTGAACACTGATTTTACCGGCTGGCTCGACACGCTCAATGCCACCAGCAGGGAGACGGCCCGTATTTCGGATCTGATCGCATCAGCATTGCACACACTATTCGATGCTTATTCCAAAGCGCTGAAGCTCGATGAAAAGGCCCGCTACAGCGATGATGACCGCGCCAACTATGTTTCCGGGTTCATCGAACGCTACCAGGTGGAATTCCAAACCTCAAACGCCTTGGAGCCGTTATTTACCGGAAGGCTGTTTCCGGCCTTGAACCCCATCATCAAGGATTTCGGGCTGAATTTCGGCCTCAAAGACGCCGGTCAGCTTGCCAAGCGGTTGGTCAATGATCAGCAGTTGCTTGCCGATATCGGTTTTAACATCGAGCGCCATGGCAAAACCTACCAGTATCGCATTGGGCGGCAATCAATAATTCGATCGAACCCATTCCCGCTTGCCTGTCATATGCCATCAGACCGGCAGGCAGCTGTGCCGCAGGGTTACTGAACCGGATACATAACTTCTCTCATAGCCGGCAGCCGCAACTTATCAACCGGAAGAAATGCCCAGAATCACCGGAAAAGCCGGTGTTCATGACCAGGCAGCCACCACCTGCCACATCTGCTGATTGGCGGGTCCGAAAAACGCTTCGGCCTCTGACGGCGGAGGTAATACATTGCCTACGTCTTGCTGAATCGCCGCATCTATATCTTCAATAACCACTACCGGCCCGGCGATGTGTTCGGTGTAAAGTTGCATGTCTTTTTTGCCATCCCAATCAATTCCCCAGGGCACCTGATTGGGCTTAAAGAGCTTCTGGTATGTTGCAGTGTCAAGTGTAGCATCCGTCGCGACCCATTCACCGTTCAGTTGCACTTGCGTAAAGCAGTGGTTGAACGTTTCCGTCAGAGTTTGACAGGCTTCTCCCATGGCCGGACGCATGAATTCGCGGTTCACGGGATAATAAGCCATGCGGGACGGTATTTTATTGCTTCGCAGGAGGGCCATCAGCAGCAGTGACTTGTTGTAGCAGACACCGTAGCCCTTGGCCAGGGTTTCGGAGGCCTTGACCCGGACAAGATCGAATCCGAAGCGGATGTTGTCACGAATGTATTTAAAAGTCGCTTTGGTTACTCTTGCGGGGTCCGGCTCATCCTTTGCGAGATCCCTGGCCAAACTGGAGACTGCAGGGTGGTCAAAATCGCAATAAACGCTTTTCTGAATATAGGCCTGTTCCACGATATCCTCCTTTGGTAAAAAATATGTTGCGTAAAATAACGGTCCATCGATAGGCCGCGACACATTTCGTACAACGGCGTTAGAAAGAAGGCGACTTGTTGTCTGCCGTTCATCGCTCGTTGAAGAATATGCCCGAACCAATCATACGTATTGGAAAAACCAGACAGAATTAAATCAATGAAGGAAAAAATTCATGCCTTAGAAATTGGCGGTGAAAAAATCTGGACTGTGGAGGGGGGAAAAGAAATAAGCGGGGCTTATGTCGGTGAAGTATTTGAATTCATTTATAAAGTGAGACTGATCGTAGTAGCCGCAGGTGAGGGCGACATCAGCCCAATTGTGATGAGATGAGGTTTGAATGAGCTTATAAACTTGCTTGAAACGGATGTTGCGGCACAACTGTTTGGGGGGCATACCGATTCGCTCTTTGAATTTGCGCGTAAGATGGCGATGGCTCAAGCCAAGGGTGTGCGCGAGCTGGCCGATGCTGATATGACCCTTACAGCTTTCTATGATCTCAATGGCTTTTAGCGTTACGTCGTCATCGCGGAGATTGGATTCCAGGCGGTTTATCAGATAGGTGTTGGCGGCTTCGATGCGGATTTGGGTTGTCGGGCAGTCATTCTGGATATGTTCGATAAATTCACGTTCTCTGGTTCTCCAGAGATCATCCACATAGACAGACTGGTTGACCAGTTCATGCGCCGGGTATTTAAAGAAGGGGTAGCCGCCGCCGGGTCGAAAACAAATCCCGAATAAATTGACATGCCCCGTCAACCTCATCCTCATGGGCCGGCTCATCGGTCCGGTGATCCCGGTTGCGGAGATGCGCTTTGTCTGGCCGTCGCAATTTAATATTTCAACCGGTGCCGCCATATTAAGTATGAATTCAAAGCTTTCGGTTAACAACCGCTGGCTGGAGGAATCCAAACCCGGAAGCGCATTCAGCTGCAGTGTCCAATAATATCTCACGTAAGGCTTTAAGCACGATGGTGGCTGGTATTCCTGGAAAATCATACGACTTTATCCTCGGAATGGTAGCTGGCAGAATCAGGAGAATCCCTGGAAAGGTTAATTTTAGCCCATTAGGATGTGTAACCACAAGCCCTTTCGCCAATCACTGTCTTCATACCAATTGCTTTCTGTACATAAGGTTATGAAAAAATGGAAATTGGAGCCTGCAGATTGATTTGGCGGCCGCTATTTTTTT
>JBFFHG010000680.1:0-3171 GCA_041557055.1 Desulfosarcinaceae bacterium | reverse complement strand
GTAGTTCAGGGTCACCCCCCAGCAACCGGAGTGGTAAGCGACGCCCAGTATTCTTTCAATCTCCAGGTCATTGTAATAGTTTTGCTCCAGGCCGCCCATCAGGCGCCATTTGGGGGATACCTGAAGTTCACCAGCCACCCGCAGGGTCTGAATACCATCTCCAGCCGTATCGCTGGTTTCACGGGTATAGCGGTAATCGGTTGTTAACCGGTCACCGCGCATATTCCATAAATTCAGGGCCGTATTAAAGCTTTCGAACTGGTTGTCATAAATTGACCATTGCGCATCGCTATCGATGCTCACATAACGGCCCGGAACCAGATCCAACTCCGCAACGATATTGGAGAACGGCTCGGGATCATTCTCATTGTGCTTGTTGATATCAAAGCTTTGAGCCAATTTGAACCGTAAAAATTGTGTGTAGCGATGTTCGCTTGCATCGCTTTCGTTTTTTCCGGAGGCTCGTGCCGTAAATGTGTTGGTAAACCCGTAGGTGATCAGGTTTTTTCTTTCGATTCGGTCGATGGCGTCGAATTCCGGATAGTCGCTTTGATCCTCTTCCGGTGTGAACTCGTAAATTATTTCAGGGGTAACGGTGTGCTTGAGCAGATCACTGTCGCCCATGCCGAAATCGAAAATACGATAGAACTCCGTGCTGACATCCAGTTTGAAATCGTACATGCTCCGGTACAGGGTGTCGCGATCATGGTCGGGCCTGGTTTTATAGGCGTTTACACGCCAAGCTGTCTGGCGGATGCCGAAAGAGGGCTCTACGGAAAAAACACCAAAAAAGTCAAGGGGGTAATAGACCCGCGGGTAAATGTCGGTCCGATGGCCGCGGGTGCCGTTGATGCGGTAAAAATGGGTGTGGCTGGTGGTCAGATCGAAATAGAGGGGCGAACTGCCGATGGGTTGTTTGAGGCCGTCAAAGGAGATGGCCGGCAATTGCTGCAATGTGTCATCTTCTGTTTCCTGGCGTCGTTTGACCACATCGTCGTACCAGCGCAAATCGGTGTTGAAGCTGTATTGGGACCAGATACGATTGAGATTCAATCGATTCAGACGGATGGGATCGTTGTAATCCTCCATGGCGCGGCCGAAGGTTTGTTCAAAATAGGCCTGGGTGGCATCAAATCCATTATATCCGGATTTGAACTCATGCAGGTAGTCCTGATCGCTGACCACATCGATGTCGAGTTTGGCCGTCAGCCCCCACTCAAGATTCTGATCATGCTTCATTCTGACCCAGTAACGGTCTTGGTTTTCCCGCAGCGCCGCGTCATCTTCGTAACCCCAGCGTTGGCTGGCGTCATTCTGACCATCGTCGATTTTCAGATCCTGAAAGCCTTCGACAAAGAGTGCGCCCTTTGCGTTTTCATCCAGAACATAACGGTACTCGATGCCGTTTCGAACCCCTCGTTCAGACATGAAATGGCTGTAAAGCGTGGCGTCGCTGCTGTCGCTGATGGCCCAGAAAAAGGGTTGAAGATACTCGCTGCCCTTGCGGTCGGAATATCCGAATTCCGGCATCAACAGGCCCGACTGACGTTTGAGTTTGACCGGAAAGAGCAGGTAGGGGCTGTACAAGAGGGGGATTTTGCCGGCCCACAGTGCGGTGTGCCTGGCAGATCCGTAACCTTCGACGGTCACTTTGAAATCCTGGCCGGTCAACTTCCAGGCCGGATCGGGGCCGTCGCAGGAGGTGATATCGATCCGTTCTGCGGAATAGGTCTGGGGACCGGTTTTGCGGATTTCAGGCCCCGAAAGGTAGAGGTGGTTTTTGGAAATGAACACGGTGCCGTCGGACAGAATTCCGGTTTCATTGTTCAGGTTCAACTGCAGATGGTTGCCCGACAAAACATCCGAATCCGAAACCAGGCGGACATTGCCATCGGCAAAAGCGTCGCCGGTTTTTTGGTTCAGGCGGACAGTGTCGGCGGTCAGGGTTCGTTTCTCTTTGGTAATGTATACGTCGCCTGTGGCCACGTACTCATCCAGGTTCTGATCGTAATCGATACGGTCGGCGTCGATTTGCCAGGGGGTCGATGCGTCCGGGGCCACCGGATCATCATCTGCGTGCAACCCGGTGAACATGACGAATTGGCCTGCCAAGCCTGCCATGGCCCAGAGCATGATTGCAAAAAGATATGTAAATTTTCCGGTGCGGTCTGC
The DNA here is from genome assembly GCA_041557055.1 of Desulfosarcinaceae bacterium. Lineage (GTDB taxonomy): Bacteria > Desulfobacterota > Desulfobacteria > Desulfobacterales > Desulfosarcinaceae > JARRKU01. The sequence continues at coordinate 999 of JBFFHG010000680.1, read as the reverse complement.
TGGCCTTTGCATGCTGGATAAAATGTCCTCATCGTCCTGCTGAAATTCTATTTTGCTAAGCGTTTCCCGATATTGCCGCAAAAATAAGTTTAACAATATAGAGGTATGCGCATTGAAAAATCAATATGCCGTTGGCATTTTAAACAAACCTGGGGTATAAAAATGGTGTTCGCTGAAAGAAGCAACAAGAAGCCGTGACAGGTCGGGAGCCACTTTCTTATGGATGGAGCGCAGAAACTGAAAATTTTGATCACCAACGATGACGGCATTCATGCCGCAGGTCTGTGGGCCCTGTACCGCGCCCTGCGCCGGCAGCATCAGGTGACAGTCATCGCACCCGACCGTGAACGCAGCGCCACTGGTCACGGTATCACCTTGCACCAACCCATTCGTGTCAACCAGGTCACCGTTAATGGGGGCGATCAAGGTTGGGCGGTCAGCGGCACGCCGGCCGATTGCGTCAAGCTCGGGGTGGTGGAACTGTTGGAAACACGGCCCGATCTGGTGATTTCCGGAATCAATCCGGGGGCCAACGTGGGCGTCAGTCTTAACTACTCGGGTACTGTTGCGGCCGCCAAGGAGGCCGCTCTCTATGGCCTTAGGGCCCTGTCTGTTTCCATTCAAGGGGTTGACCCCCCCTATTATGACGATGCCGCCGGGTTTGTCGCCAACATGGTGCCCCTGGTCCATTCCAAAGAGCTTCCCGTAGGGACTTTTCTGAATATCAATTTCCCCAATCTTCCCAAGGATCGGATGGCGGGTGTTTACGTAAGTCGTCAAGGCGCTGAAATATATGATGAATATTTCGAAAAACGCCTGGACCCGCGTAAAAGAACCTATTATTGGCAGGGCAGTGAGGCCCTGCCTGCCTATTCCCACAGCGATGCTGATGGCGCGGTATTGGAAAGCAACCATATCTCCATTACCCCGGTGCGCTGCGATATGACCGATTATCATACCTTGGAGCACCTGAAGAGCTGGGATTTTGAAAACGGCTGC
>JBFFHG010000679.1:0-3172 GCA_041557055.1 Desulfosarcinaceae bacterium | reverse complement strand
GCGCCTGATATCCCAGCCGGTGGCGATGACTTTACGGGTCAAATCACTCTCGGTGATAATCCCGGCTGACCGGGGATCCGCAGAAGGCACCATCAAATAGGTGCTGTTTTTTTCCCTCATCCGCATGGCGACCTGTTGAACGGTCATCACCGGCGTTCCGAAAACCGTTGCCCGGCTGCATATCTGATGGACCGGCTGATTGAACAGTTGCAGGGCATCTTCGGGCGGCGCGGTGGTTCGGGCCACAATGGCCGCATATGACTTGTCAAGCATGCGTTTTCCAAAAGTATCGGTGAAAAACTCGCTGAAAAACTCATGCTCCCTGCAAATTCTCAGAAAGAGATCTTTGGGCAAAAGGTAGAAATAAGTGTCTTCAGTCGCTTTCAGGGTGCGCAGGGAAAGGCCATCATTGAGCAGTATGGAAATTCCACCGTATAGATCGCCTTCACCAAGAATGTCACGCATGTTCTTCTGACCATTTTGTTCATAGTATCGTTCAGCCGAACCTTTGTAGAGAATGTACAGATACCCAACCCGCGTACGGCCCTGGGCAAACAGCACACTGCCTTTGGGATGAAAAACCATGGAGATCGATTCTGCGGCCTGCGCCACGGCATCCTCCGATAAGAAGGAGAAGGGAGCAACGCTTGAAAGGAAAATTCTGGCCTGGCCGGACCCGATAATGGTATCCAAGGCGGGGTCGGTGATATGTTTACTGAAATTTTCAACAAAAAAAGCATAGAAATTCTTATAACGCGCGCACAGATCCAAAAACCGTTCCTGGGGAATCAGATATGCTTCGGTCTCCTCATCCGCCAAAACGGTTCTCAGGGAAACACCGGCATTCATCAGCAGGGTAATACCGCCAAACACCTCACCCGCTTTAAGATAGCCGCCCAGCAGGCGTTGCCCCCCTTTTTCATCATAAATTGAGATCTGACCACGCCTGATCAAATAAATATGGGACAACCTAGTCTTGCCCTGACGGGCCAGTTCATCGCCCTGGGCAAACAGCCGGGGCTTGGCCTTCTCAGCCAAATGATCCAGCTCCTTGTCAGGCAGCATGGCAAAATGCGGCATTGTCTCTATGTAACTTCGAATCTCGTGCTGCATGGGCGGCCCTCGGCGGTACAAGTGTCAATGGTGGCAAAACGGTTTTAAAAACCCACCATCACCCCAATGATCCTGCAAGGGTATTCAAAAATCGAACCCCTTGCAGGAATACCGATACCGAAATGGAGGCAACGATTTTAAATCAGATCTACTATAAGGGCAAACTGCGATTGAATACAAGCAGATAACCAACCTTGATGTTTGGCTGGAACGGAAAAAACCGCAAGTCGCCGTCTTGCAGGCGACGGCTTGCGGAAAAACAGACTATGTCAAAGATGCCATCAACCGGTCGGCAATGGCCTGGAAAGCCCGGGTCACAGGAGAATCTGAATGCTGCTCCTGATAGGCCACACCAGCATCCCCGCAGGAGACCATTTCAGGATCGAAAGGCACACTTCCCAGGAAAGGAATCCCCATCTGGACGGCCGTCCGCTCTCCGCCGCCGCTTCCAAACAGGTCAATGCCGCATTTGCAATGGGGACAAACCAAGCCGCTCATATTTTCAATCAGGCCAAATACGGGCATTTTAACGGTTTTGCAAAAATTGATCGATTTTCGAACATCCGCCAGGGAGACCTCCTGCGGTGTGGTCACGATAACCGCCTGGGCGTCCGTGATTGTCTGGGCGACGGTCAGCGGTTCATCACCGGTTCCAGGAGGTGCATCAATCAGCAAAAAGTCAAGTTTACCCCATGCAACCTGACCGATAAATTGCTGAATAACCGAATATTTCACCGGACCGCGCCAGATAATGGCTTCGTCTTTGCCATTGGTCAGGGACTCAACGGAAACAGCCGACAGGTTCTGGCTGTACCTCTTGGGAATCAGCTGCTGCTCGCCGTTGATATCCAGCATGCCTTTGAGTCCCAACATGCGCGGGATGTCCGGCCCATGAAGATCCACGTCCAAAAGCCCCACCTGCGCCCCTTTATTCGCCAAGGCCAAAGCCAGGTTGACGGCGGTACTGGATTTGCCGACACCGCCCTTGCCGCTCATGACAATCAATTTGCGTTTGATCTTTTCAAGTGACGCTTTTACAGCGATATCCATTGCGACTTTTGGGTCAGCGGCTTTCTTGGCTGCATCCATACTCTGGTGAATCTGTGCCATTTGTTTTCCTCTTTGTAAAATTGCGTTATATTCGAATTCTAAACAACTTTATTTAAATGCAGGCATCCGCAAGCCGGGCATTGTTCCGGATGGCCGGTTCCGCATGCCGCTTCCCATTGATAATTGCAATGCCCACAAGCAAAATGCTTCCGCACGCGCTTCACCTGATAATTGCCGCCCTCCAGAAGAATGGCTTTGCCGTGAATCAGAGCTTCTGCGACCACATGGCGGGCACGCTGGATGATACGACCGAATGTGGCCCGGGACACCCCCATCTGTTTGCCAGCCTCCTCCTGGGATAACCCTTCCAAATCAGCCAGACGAAGCGCTTCCATCTGATCGATGGTCAGACGCACCTCCTCCATTTCCCGCAATGGGACACCGCGGGGCTTGAAATAGCTGATGGTCGGATCACAGGTAACCAAGCGGTCTTTTTGGGGTCTTGCCAAAGCCGGCTCCATTATGGGCATATTCTCAATATCACCCACTGTTTAAACGGTTGTCAATTGAATGTCAATAAGCATACGCAGTATGGCGGGTTCCGACATCAAAAAACGCCGGTGCGGACTGGAAATCACCGGCGTTGGGATGGCAATTGTCAACTTATTGAAATTAAAATCTAAATCCCACCTCAATGAACGGCCCGCCGAATTCAGCATCCACAACAACATCATCTTCATCGATATCCAGTTTGTCGAATCGATAGCCGCCTGCCAAAAAAACAGGTCCCGCAAAATTGTAGCGCACACGCCCCAGGAGGCTGTAAAGTCTATTGTCACCCACGGCTATCCCCCGTCCTTCGGCTTCAAATGCCAGTGCATCAATGGGGGTAAACTGAACAGCGACATAGAGCATCGGCACTGGAAGGGTCAGACTTTCGCTCTCATGAACGCTTTGACCCGATACCATGCCGTTAATGTCGGCCTCCAGGTCTACAATCCGGATATTG
>JBFFHG010000678.1:0-3177 GCA_041557055.1 Desulfosarcinaceae bacterium | reverse complement strand
CCTCTATACCCTTGTGGCCATGGGGCCCAAGGGGATCAAGCTGTTGCATAAGGCCGCGGCATTGAACCCTGAAGATCCCCGGCCCCACAAATACCTGGCCATTGCCCATGTGGATGCCTACTATCAGTATGATTCGGCCCTGGCGGCTTTGGCAACCTACATCGAAAAAGCGCCCGGCGATGCTTTCGGGCATAACTTTTCAGGGTATATCCACTACCGCAAAGAGCGGTACCCCCAGGCTGTGCAGGCTTTTGAAACGGCCGTCGCCCTGAGCCCGGACAACTGTTATGCTCACTTTTACCTTGCCCATGTCTACGCCCGGCTCTATGAAAAAACCATGGCGGCGGACCCCCGGCGCAAAACTTACCTTCAGCGCTTCAATGACCACCTGAACCGCGCAAGATCGTTCAAGGCAACCCATCCGGCGCGCATAGAGATACTGAACCGATGGGCGCAAAAGCAGGATTGACGGGGCGCCGGCCTCACCGGAATGCGGCAAAACCACAGGCCGCAAAATCCCGCGTTGCCAAGGGAGGCAGTAAATCACAACGGCGTTACCCTTGGCGCTTTGACTCTGAAGCCCTCCGGTTTTTGCAACCATAGGGTTTGTGTGTTGGAAAGGGTTTCAAAACAGCTCGCTATTGCCGCGGTTTTGCAGTTTCACGAACAGGAGAAAACTGAGGGACGCAGGTTTCTATGGGAATATTATTCCCCTACAATTCGTTGGGCCGGCCGTTGCGCAAGGGGCCGCCGCGGGCCGTGGTCCAGAGCAGGCAACTGCATCCCGAGCCGGGGACCGTGAAGATATCCATGCCGTGGTCAAAGGTTTGAACGAGAATTTCCAGTTGGCCGTCGTTGTCCATATCGGCCACCGTGGGGGCGGCGGGGGCGCCGTTGCCGTTGCCGTTATGGCCGGGGTTGGGCAGAGCCCGGTCGTATAACGGGGTGCCGTCGGCCGCCAGGATGATCAGGTTTCCTGAATCGAGCTGGTCGGGGTCGCCGTAGGTGGCGAAGATGATTTCCGGCGAGCCGTCCTGGTTCAAATCGGCGGCAACCGCCTCCGAGGCAAACATGATGGCTTTGCCGTGGGTGTAGTTGTACCGCCATATCTGTCCGCCGTCGGCTGCAAAAGCATAAATACACCCGTCGTTCAGGGAGACCACGATTTCCGGAAGATCGTCGCCCTGGATGTTGATGGTGGTGGGGGCCGGCACGCCCGTGGGGGGATACCAGCCGTCCACGTCAATGGGCTGGCCGCCGCGGGGCAGGATCTCCCATCCGGCCGGGCGCATGGCGCTGCGCTGGCCGTCACCGTACGCCCCCTCAAGCGCCATGATGCCATAGGCCTGGGTGACGTAGGGAACCTGCATCTCGATATTGGGAACGCCTACCACTTCATTGCGGCCGTCGCCATTGAGATCCACCACATTGGGGGGCGAGGCGGTCCATTGCAGCCACTCCTGGACGCTGGGGTGGGGCCAGTCACCTTCGTGCAGGTGATAGTGGGCCTCTTCCACGTCCGGGTCGGCCCAGCGGATGAATTGCCCCCAGGTCAGCGGCATGTCGCGATAGTCGGCGTCCCGGTTGGTGAAGTGGCTTGAGGCGTCGATAGCCCGGCCGTCGTGATTGAAGGCCTGAATATGGTGATTGTCATAGGTGACGATAATCTCCAGCTCGTCGTCGTCGTCGATGTCGCCGATTCCCACATTGAGGCCGTAACAGCCGAATCCGCTGTGACCGGCGCCGTTGCGATCGGCATCGCCGCCTTCGCCGGTGAGGTTGTTGTATCGCGGCCATGCCGGAAAGGCGAGGCCGGACGGCTGGTAGAGGGTTCCGTCGGCGCTATAGACAAACACCTGGGCCCCGCCATCTTCCGTGGATTGGGTCTGGGTCGTTGTGACCACGATCTCCACCCGGCCGTCGCCGTCCAGGTCGGCGGCGGCCATGCCCCGGATCTCCGGAGACTCTCCGGCGCATGTGGTGTCGGCCGGCCAGCCGGTTTTAAGCTGCAGCCCGTTGCGCCATTCATAGACGTAGAGTTCATGGCGTTGGCCGCAGGCGATTTCCACCACGCCGTCACCGTCCAGATCGCACACCACATGGGGGGCGTAAATGCGTCCGCCGTTGCCGGCCGCGCTGTCCAGCGGGTTGCCCTGGGCATCGTAGACATAAAGGGTATAATAGGCGGCCACTATTTCGCGGATTCCGTCGCCGTCCAGGTCTGCCGCCACGGGAGAGGCAAACCAGCCGGTCTGGCCCCTGACGTTGCGCACAAACACCGGCGCTTGCACCGCGCCAGCGGTAACTCCCGGCAGGCATACCGGATTGGTTTCACCGCCGGCATAGCTGACGTCGCCCGTTGAAATGCTTTCCGGGCCGCTATTGCCGCCGCCGCAGGCCGTCAGTATCATCAGGATCGCCAGGAGGGTGAAACTGCTCAACTTGCGGCCTGTTCTGACCAATTGAAAATTGAAAAAAACCATCGGGCTTCTCTCCCCCCCCCCTATTTATCCTTATTTTAAGGATAAATGTCTGAAAATCCGTTGCGGATGCCATAAAACCGGCAACCGATGTTGGCGTATACCGGGTCGCGTCCGGTGTTCTGCATCCATCTGGATTTGCGTTTTACGGTTTTGTCGCAAAGACAACGGCGATGTGTTTAATCGCTGACGGAACAAGCAAAGTGCGTGCCTTTTGGTTCGGGTTGATCAGTGTTTGATTTTAAAGGCATTATCCGTATTCGGGAGAGCGGGCGTTTGGGCAAAAGCACCAAATTTGCATCGTTGCGCACTGTTTTTGCGGGTGCCGAAACAAAATTTTGCATTGACAGCCGAAAGGATATGAATATAAATATGATTGAGCGCTCGCTCAATTTATTCCCGGGTGCTCCTTTGCCGCTATTTGAGTGACAATGCTTATTTGCGGATACCATGTGATTTTAGCGAAAATATTTGTTGCTGCAGTTTTTTTGAGCGCCAATTCGATTTCGGACGTGCCAGGATGACGATTCAGACAGCGAATATCAAGGATATCCCCACACAGATCAAAAACAAAAAGCTGGTGGTCCGGCGCCGCAGGCAGATTGTGGATGCGGCTGTCGAGCTTTTCATGGAGAGTGGTTTCCACAAGACCACCACCCGTCAGATTGCCCGGGCGGCCGGCATTTCCATTGGTTTG
>JBFFHG010000677.1:0-3178 GCA_041557055.1 Desulfosarcinaceae bacterium | reverse complement strand
AGGCGCACCAGCCCCTGAAGCAGAAAAAAGCTGAGCACAAGAACAATGGCGAGGGTAAGCAAGGCGTGCATGAAAAAATCCGAGGAGAGATAGTTGCCGGGGAAAAAACCTGCGGCGGTCAGCCAGCCCACATAGCCCATCAAAGCGAGGCCGGGCAGATTGAAAAGCAGTTGCAGCAGGGGGTGGCTGAGTCTGCCGGCCGATCCGTTGATCCGGGCCTCCAGGGCGTCGGACCATAGCGTGTCCAGAGTGCGGCCCACCTGATCGTTTTCAGGGGCCAGCGCGTCCAGGGTCCGCACGGCGGCATCGAAACCGCCTTTGATCAGCAAGGCCGCGATATCGGGCCATTGGGTCAGCAGGGTTTTGCGAAAACCGATCAGGGCGGCATCCACCCGGCAGGGGTCGTTGAGCATCTCCAGGGCTGAGCGGCTCTCTTTGTACCGCCGCCAGGAAGAGATCATGCCCCACAATTGTCTCAGCGGATTGCCGAACCGCACCAGGGCGGTCAATCCGCTGCCGAAAATGATCAGCCGCGACCAGACGGCCACCAGCCACCCCACGGGCCCCAACCAGCGCTGGGCCAGGGCCTGGTAGAGCCGGGCGTTGACCCCCAGCAGATTGCGGCGGTCATCGCTGCGCAAAAGGTCCAGGGCGGCGTGCATGGCCTTTTGTTCGGCCTGCACGATCTTTTCCGAAGCCTGCGCTAAAACCGTTCGATGCCGCGCCGCCGCGCAGCCGGCCTGCTCCACCACATAATCGCGAATCCGGCCGGCGTTGGCGATCCGGCGGTCGCGCCCGGCACCGGGCCGGTTGAGGGTTCCCATGACCATCTCACGCAGCTTTTCGAACTGATCCAGTTCATGGCGGGGTTCGGCCCGGGGGTCCCAGCGGGGATCTTTTAAATGCCGGCGGGCGGAGACCAGCAGCAGGGCCTCTGGATGGGTGGGCCAGGCTTGCCGCAGGTATGTCTCGAAATCCGGGCCGATCATATCCATCAACTCCCGTTCGCTGTGCCGGTCGCACTTGTTGACCACCGCCACGAGGGAGGCGCCGTTAAAGCGCTGCACCAGCGGCGCCATGAAATCGGCATGGTCCCGGCGCTTGGGGTTCTGGGCATCGAAGACGCAGATCAGCACGTCGGAGCGCGCCACCACCTGGTAAAGCAGATCAAGATGGGCCGGGCTCTGGGTGCTGTCGGTATCCGGGGTGTCCACCAGGATCAGGTGGTCGAGATCCCTGGCGGCCGGACCGCTGCGCAATGTCATATGGCCGTCTCCCAGGCTGCCCAGGGATTGCCGCACCGCCTGGGGATCGGAGGCCAGCACCACCAAGTCGCGGGTTGTGGGCCTTTGGATGCCTGTGGCCGAAAGGTCGTCCAAGCCGGCCAGGGCATTGAAAATGGTGGACTTGCCGGCGCCGGAGGGGCCGATCAGGGTGGCCACCAGGTGGCCGTCCAGGCGCTCCTGCATTGCGTTGATCATCCGGCGGGCTTCGGCGGCCTGTCTGGCCAATACCGCCCCGGGCTGCCACAGGGGGGCTTGGCCCAGCTTTTTTTCAAGATCCGCGATATCACGGATCTGGGTTTCAATTTGCCCCATGGTTTCCAGGGCGGCCAGTTGGGGGTTGGGCATGGCAACTCCAAGTTCAGGGTTCCAGGTTTCTGATGGCCGTCTTCCAAAAAAACGGGAACTATAAATTCTGTTTGGCGCAGGCCGTTAACGCCCGGTCGATTTCGTTCTCCAGTTCGGCGGCGCGTTTCCGGGCGGCGCGGGCGCTGTGCAGAATCCCGCCGGTAATATGGGTTTCAAAGAGCGTCTGCACCATGACGAGCTTATGCGCCAGCCAGGTGCGCGCCAGGGGGGCCAGGAGCTGTTCCAGCTGTTTGCGGTCCGCCTTGGACATACCGGCGGTGGCTGGAATGGCGATCAAAGCATACAGGTCGTTCAGGCCGAACAACCCGGTGAGCTTGACCTTGATGCCGGCGGCGCCCACAGGATCTCCAGTGTGCAGGATATAGGTAATGGCGGCTGTGGCCGGTATCACATTGAGAAAAGCGGCAAAGGTCTGACGGATCTGATCCATGATCCCCATGCGCGCCCGCAGCTCATGGGCCAGCGCTTTCAATTCCGAATCCAGTTGGCTCGACCAGTCCAGCACATCCTGCTTCCTGGCCAGGATAAGCTCTAAAACGGGCTGCCACGGTTTGCGCCCCAATTCCGCCTGGGCCGGTTGCACCACGGCCGGTACGGCCACACTGCGGGCGGCGAGCTGCAACCGGGCTTCCAGGCTCTTCTGATGCAACTGATTGGCGGCGGTGAGCAAATCCATCTCAACCTGGGGCACCAGGTCCTCACCGGATGCCGGGGGCTTTTGCGTCCCATGGCCGCCCCGAATGCGCCGAACTGTTTTGAGCGCGGTTTTCAGGGGCCATTCAATCACCTTGCCGGTGCCCCGCATGAGCTTGATATGGGTGGGATCGGTCTCCAGCCAAATCCCGGCAAAGCGCCGCAACACCCGGTCGGTGGGAAAGTGGGACAGGGCCGCCTGAACGCTTTGGCTCTGGGCGTTCTCCAGGGCATCGACGTATTCATCCAAATGGGTTCCAAGCGCCTTGACCTGGGCGCCCATAATGGCGGCCTGGGCCACGGCATCATCAAACATCGCCCCCAACAGCCGGGATCTCAGGGGCGCCGGGTCCAGGTTTTCCAGGGCCGATGCCAAATCAAGGTGGGAACCTGAAACCGATCGCAGCATCATGGCGCTTTGGCCGGCGGCCACGGCATTGTCTTCGTCGGCCCGGAAAATACCCAGCACGCCGGCCTCGGACGCCGGCCCGGGCCCGTAAATATTTTGCGTCACGGTGCGGGCGTGCTCGCGGACCTCCTCATCGGAAAAACCGGGATAGACCCGGTAGACCAGATAGCAGGGACGGGTCCCCATGCCGGTCAGCATGCGGGCGATAAAATCGGTATTGTCCCGATTGTTATATGTTGCGTTGGTAAAAATATAGATGAACAGATCAGCCACTTCCAGACTCTGTTGGGCCATGTCGCGGTTGGCGTAAATCCCCTGGGCGCCCGTATCGATGTCCGGTGTGTCCAGCAAAAGCACCCTGGGCGGCAGGGCGGAACCGGTGCAATAGAGAGGATCGCCGGGGGTCAGAAGTTGCTCTGTGGCT
>JBFFHG010000676.1:0-3189 GCA_041557055.1 Desulfosarcinaceae bacterium | reverse complement strand
GATTTGATGTTTTTAGCCGTGACGGGAGGCGTTTGACCAATGGCGGTTGAACATCCGCCATCTGAAAATCGTAAGGTAGTCCCGTTTAAGATCGGATACCCATCGATTTTCTGATGATGCTGTTTTCCGTGGTGATCACCATTGTGTCGCCATCCACAGAGAGCGTGATAGTCTGATCCGTACCGCCGGCCAGCTCGGGATAGTGGGCGCGCAATTGCGCAAAATTTAAAATTTCAAGGGCATGACAGGCCGTTTCAATGGTGTGTTCCAGAAGATCCTTTTCTTCCGGCCCGGCCTTAAAGTAGGCGGAAATTGCCCTGTTATACTTTTTTTTGAGTTCGGTTTCGATACAATGTTGGGATAAATTCAGCCTTATCATTTTGCATATCCGACCCGGGGGGGGGATTTAAATAACCGGAGCTGTTTTGCCATGTCGTTTTTGCAACGTTAGGGCAAATACGAAAAATTATTATGAACGTCCGATGGAAACAGGTCAATTGCTTTTTGTGGCATGCATTTTGACTCCTGCTGGAAAAGGCATTAAAAAGACAATAAAACCCACATTAATTGACGAGGAAGGAACAAGATGCAAAACAAGAAAAAAGTTGTCATTGTCGGCGGTGTTGCTTGTGGACCCAAAGCCGCATCCAGAATCAAACGGCTCAATCCTGCTGCGGAGGTGACCATCGTTGAAAAAGGCGAACTGCTCTCCTATGCGGGGTGTGGTCTGCCGTTTTATATCTCCGGGGAAGTGGCGAACCACAATGAGTTAATGACAACCCCCACCGGGGTGGTCCGCGACACATTCTTTTTTAAGACGGTCAAGGGCATCGACGTCAGGAACCACACGCTGGTAAAAGCGGTGGACCGTCACAAGAAGGTGATTAACACCGTTGGTATTGAGAGCGGAATCGATATGGAAATTCCCTATGACACCCTGGTGTTGGCTGTGGGAAGTCAATATCAAGTCCCGCCCATCAAAGGTACGGAATTGAGCGGGGTCCATTTTTTGCAAACCGTTGAAGACGCTCGCAAGATCCGTAACGAAAGCGGTCCCCTGGAGGGCAAGAGAGCGATTATCATTGGCGCCGGGCTGATCGGCATCGAGGTTACCGAGGCTTTTAAAAAGCAGGGCATGCAGATCACCCTGATTGAAAAACTCGACAGGGTGATGGGCGAACTGCTCGATCCGGAAATCGCTTACCATATGCATAATGAGCTGGCTGCCAACAGCGTCACCCTCAAAGCGGGTGAATCGGTGTTGAGCATCAATGGTGATGACCGGGGACACGTCACGGGCGTCACCACCGACAAAGGCGAATATCCGGCCGATCTTGTGCTGATAGCGGTGGGCGTTCGCCCCAACACCGCCCTGGCCCGGGAGATGGGGCTGGAAATCGGCACCACCGGCGCCATTAAAGTGGATGCGCATATGCGGACTTCCGATCCGGATATTTATGCCGGTGGGGATTGTGTGGAGAATATGCACCTGATCACGGGCCAGCCGATTTATGCGCCCATGGGCTCCACGGCCAACAAGCACGGTCGTGTGATTGCAGACAATATTGGCGGTATCCCCACGCAATTCAAGGGCGTCGCCGGTACAACCATATGCAAGCTTTTCAATATGAATGTGGCGCGTATCGGTCTGACGGAGAAAATGGCCGCCGAACAGGGCTACGACTATTTCACAGTGCTCAATCCGTCACCGGATAAGGCGCATTTTCTCAAGGATGCCCGGTTGATCATCATTAAATTCATCGTGGAGCGCCAGACCGGCAAGCTGCTCGGCGCCCAGATCGTTGGGCCGGGTGACGTGGCAAAGCGCATGGATGTGGTGGCTTCCCATATCACTTCCGGAAATTCGGTTGTGGAGATCGGGCAGTATGATCTGGCCTATGCCCCTCCCTTTTCTGCGGCCCTGGACAATATCATCACCACGGCCAATATCGCGGAAAACAAGTTAAGGGGGCTAGGAAGGTCGTATACGCCGCTGGAAGTCAAAGCGAAAATGGAAAGGGGGGATGATTTTATTTTTCTGGATGTGCGGTCGCCCCAGGAACATGAAGCCATGCGGATCGAAGATGAGCGCGTCAAGCTGATCCCCCTTGGAAAACTGCGCCAATCTTTTGACCAGCTTCCAAAAGAAAAGGCGATTATCATTTTTTGTAAAATTTCATTACGCGGATATGAAGCCGAAAGGATTCTAACGGGCGCGGGATATTCCAATGTCGCTTATATGGACGGCGGAATCTTGTGCTGGCCTTTTCAGAAAACAATGGCATAGAAGTACGGCAGGATCGAGCGTCATGAATACCCATCCTTGAAATTACATTTTGGATGTAATATATAGGGTGGGTATGAAAAATCCCTTTGTGGCAACCGGCGTTGTCGGGGCACCTGCATTTTGCCATCGCCAAAGTGACCAGGCCGAATTGAAGAGCCATATGGAAAACTCTCAAGTTGTTTTCCCATCGCCGGCATGGCAAAACCTCTTTGATTTTGAACGTTTTCAGGGAGCTTCGCAATGTAACGCCGATTTACGTGGATCTATACGGCACAACCAGTATTGAGGGGGTTGTCAAAGCCTTCATCAAGGGCGTCAGTGTTATTGAGCCTAAAACCAATCGGCTCATCAAGGTTGTCCGTGAAGCTTTGTCCGGCGTATCCGTATCATTTGATTTTGATCCCATCAGCAACACACCCAACATCTATATGGCTGCGGAAGTCAAGAGAAAATAATACCCCTTTAGAATCGGAGTTGCGGCTGGATTTCAATACGGAAGATATGCACGAATAAGCCATAGAATAATGCGTCCAGATTCACCCCAAGACACAGCGCTGAATGACGTGAGTACATGGTTAGGGGCCAATCTGAACGGCATTGGCACTTCGCTCACTGAAGTAAAAAAATGCCTTATTGAAAAGGTTTGCGCAGCCCCTTAGGGCAATTTAAGTTGATCTGGATCTCTATCATTCTTGAGGTATTGGCAAGCCATGCTGCCTTAGAAAAGATAGCTTATCCCAATATCCTCTTTGGAAAACAATTTTGGAATCAACAACATGAAAGAAGCCACATCCTCTTAGACCGAGTGGATCACGCCATTCCATGACAGCCCATTCACCGTCTTCAAATATATTCTCAACTATACAAATCATATTTGCTTCAGCAAAGCTGTCGGCAAACAT
>JBFFHG010000675.1:0-3191 GCA_041557055.1 Desulfosarcinaceae bacterium | reverse complement strand
CACAACCACTTTTCGGCGTCATCCCTGCAATCAAAGACGAGGCAGGGCACATCATAAACATCGTGGCTGCACCATGACGGGTCCTGAACGTAATATTTGCAAAAATCGTCCTGCAGATAGATCAGATGCTGTAAAAAATAGTTACTGTATCGGTCCATGAAACCTCGCAGCAACACCTTATTTCCGGGTGTTGGTTCGCTGTATGCGTGTTTTACCGGAACTAAAATCCGCGGCGCTGAGTTAAGTGAAGCCAGCATGAAATATGGAAGTGCCTTTGAAAAAGCGCCTGATGAAGCTTAACCGGGACAAAAATCATATCCGGACGGATGTTGTCAAGGTATTTTGATTTTTTTATTGGCAGGGCATTGTCAAGCTGCTGGCAGGGCTACGGACATATGTCCCCGTTGCCCCTTGGGCCGGTTTTATGGCAGCTTGCACGTCCTGGCCCATCACTGATACTTGTGCTTGAGTTGGACCGCGCGATTTTGCGGTTTCAACTTGGATCAGCCCTTTGGCAAAAACGTTGCCGCTGCTTTTTTCAAGTTTGTTTCCCGTTTTGGAATCTAATGCGTCCTATCGACAGGATGGGCAATGAATGAAGATTCATTGATCGTTCTGGTCAGGATATTTTTCAGATACCGGCATGTAGCAGGCCGGCGGTTGACGCAAGGGGGGAACAGGGGGTGAGATAACGAATCATAATGGCAAAGAAAGTGATCAATAAACGGTGCAAGCCTGAGCAGACGCCTGAGGATCAGCCGCTGACGGCGGTTGAGGATGCGTTTGTGGATCAATATCTGATCGATATGAACGGCGGGCTGGCGTGGCAGCGGGCGCGCAACGGCGGGATTAAGATTGAATCGGCCCGGGTGCAGGCGTCCAAGGCGTTAAAGCAGCCCAATGTGATCAAGGCCCTGAACGAGCGCCGGCAGCGTAAAAAGGAGCGCTGCGAAATTGAGCAGGACCGGGTTTTACAGGAGCTGGCCCGCATGGCCTTTTATAACATTGCTGATTTTGTTGAGTGGAGCAACTCCAACGTCAAGCTCAGACCTTCAATGGATCTGGATCGGGAGCAGACCGCCGCCATACATGAGGTGGCCGAGGGCAAGTTCGGTGTTTCCATCAAGATGGCGTCCAAGGAAAAGAGCCTTGAGCTGCTGATGAAGCACCTGGGCATGCTCAAGGAGAAACACGAGCTTTCAGGTCCTGACGGCAAGACCATTGGATTTGAGGCGGTTTATGACCAGGTGTCCCAAAAGATCCTGCAGCAGGTCAACGGCAGCGCCTGCGGCATTCCCCGTCCGGTGGGCCATGCGTCGCCCTTTGAAAGGACCCCTGACGCCCATGAGGATCCCAAGGTGTGATGCTCAGTCCCCAAACGCCCTCCATTGACGCTTTCATTGATTTTCTGCGCAAGGACATTCCCGCCGGTCCGGCCGGTCCGGCTGTGGTTGAGGTTCCCGAGGATCAGGACAATCCTGATTTGACCGAAGCGCAATTCAACCAAGCTTTGATGGCTCCTGAAAATCAGTTCGACCACCCTTTGTCCAAGGTCCGGGACCTTGACGAACTGGCCCGCAACCTGGCGGATAAGTGGTGGCGGCTGAACAATTTGTACTACATCATCGATAAAAAGGGGCGCAAGGTGCTGTTTCATCTCAACCGCGCCCAGCGATGGCTTTACAACGGCATGTGGTACATGAATCTGATCCTCAAAAGCCGGCAGCATGGTTTTACCACCTTCATCGCCATCTTCATCCTGGACGAGTGCCTTTTCAATGACAACAAGGAGGGCGGCATCATCGCCCACAACCTGGACGACGCCAAAAAGATTTTCCGGCGCAAGATCAAGTATCCCTATGACAACCTGCCGGACTTTATCAAACGCAACCGCACTTTGAAGACCGATTCGGCGTCGGAGATGTTTTTCCGTGAGAACAACTGCTTTTGTGACGGATGAACCATGCGTTATGCATACTTTACAAACAGTTTGACATCTATAATGGTATCCATTATAATATAATCCATGATAAGAACTTTTAAATGTGCTGGTACCGAGGATGTTTTTGATGGTGTGTCATCTCAAGCAGCTCGAAGATGCTGCCCTAAATCCATTTGGGCGGTTGCTCGGCGAAAGTTGGATCAAATTAATAGAGTTCGAGATGTCAATGAACTTAAGGTGCCTCCAGGTAACCGCTTGGAGCGTTTGAAAGGTAACCGGCAGAATCAATATAGTATTCGCGTTAATCAACAATATAGAATTTGTTTTACATGGGAGGAAGGGCATGCCTACGAGATTGAAATCACAGATTACCACTGATGTTGGAAGGCGGTTGCCTCGAAATCGTCCGCCGACCCATCCTGGGGAGATGCTTTTCGAGGAATTCATTAAGCCGCTTGACCTTACACAAGCAGAACTTGCTCGTTGCCTGGACGTTTCTTACCCTCGCCTCAACGAAATTATTAAAGGCAGACGTTCGGTAACTCCGGATACGGCATTGCGACTTTCCCGTGTTTTGGGTATGTCCGCGGACTTTTGGCTGGGCTTGCAGCAGGACTGGGATCTTTGGCATGCGATGAACAGTCCTGAAGCAAAACAGATTAAGCGCCTGAAACCAATTCACAAAGACCAACATTCTTTTGCATAACCATTTTCTGCACCTGACCGGTGTTCCGTTGCGCTGCACACCGTCAGGTGAGACATACGTTAGCCCTGGGGTGTAATATGGCTTGGAAATCAATTATGTTCAAGGCTCCAAAACAAAAACGGCGGTTCGAGATGTGTTGCCATCTTCTCAAATCGCCGCCATTCGCTTAACAAAAAGCTATAGCTATCACGCCTATGGTATTATACTGTTTCGCCTGGCTTAAGGTATCTCAGTAAATCCTGCTCATCTATCGGCCCCGTAATGCCTTCTTTGAGCAACTCACCTGGACGCCATCCCTTAATAATAGTAAAAAGGATATTATCACCCATTACGCCAGCAATTTTCAAATTTTCATAGTAGTTTTGCCGTATCACAGGATCAATAACCTGCCACCACTCTTCACCAATACCATCCATATCTTTACTAAGGGGCTGCGCAAAAATTAATTCACATGTTATCCATCCCGGCTTCCGGCCATCTTCGCCCGATCTGAAGTCTGCAAAATCCTCAAAAGAGCTTGCTATTCCTCCGGTTTTGCAGCCT
>JBFFHG010000674.1:0-3192 GCA_041557055.1 Desulfosarcinaceae bacterium | reverse complement strand
CATGGCGACCAATGATACCAAAGAATTAAAGATCAAAGAGAAACAAGAGATCAGCGCGCAGGCCGAGCAAACCCGTCCGGGGCCGGTGTTTACTCCCCAGGTGGATATTTTCGAGACTGAAAAAGAGCTGGTGCTTATGGCGGACATGCCCGGTGTCCAGGCCGGGGATTTGAATATCGATTTGCGTGATGATACCCTGACACTGACGGGAGATGTAAAGCCCTTTGAAAACGCCGATGAAAACCACATCTTCATCGAGTACCAAGTGGGCAAGTATTATCGCCAGTTTGCACTCTCCGAAATAATCGATCAGGTAAAAATCGATGCCCAACTCAAGGATGGTGTGCTGCGCCTGACCCTTCCCAAAGTTGAAAAAGCCACTCCGCGTAAAATTGCTGTCCAGGCTGTTTAACCGGTATCAAGCGCCGGTCGCCGGTTTCATGTGGCGACCGGCCTGTTTGATCGCCATACCTGCCAGCACCATACGGCCAGTTGCAACCCTTTTGCGGCACGCCCATTGAGGTATCCCATCCATTAGGAATTCTTTGCTGTTGTGTAACCGGGTAACGGGTGCTATCAATTCCCAACTGTTCGGCAGAATTGTGTTTAACGGACGATATTGTTGACTAATTCAGGCAGATGAGAAAGCCATCCAAAATCAATCCGTTCAGCTTGCCCATCTTTTTTTTCGGCGCTGTCATACTCATTGGTACTGTGTTGCTCAAAATGCCGTTGAGTTCCGCCGGTCAGCCCCTGCAGATGATCGACGCCCTGTTCACGGCCACATCCGCGACCTGCGTCACCGGTCTGGCTGTTGTGGACACCGGCACCCGGTTTTCCGGTTTTGGCCAGTGGGTCATTCTCTGCCTCATTCAGATGGGCGGATTGGGCATCATGACTTACACCGGCCTGATTTTTTACCTCTGGACCCGCAAAATCTCCCTGACCGATCGCATGGCTGTGGGCCAGAGCCTGATGCACGATCCCGGTTTTCATCTTGGAAAATTTCTGATTCGCATTGTGTTGTGGACCTTTCTGGTTGAAGGCGCTGGCGCCGTATCCCTTTATCTGTTGGATTCCGAGGGGTTTAATCTGTTCAGTGCCGTGTTTCATGCCATATCAGCCTATTGCAATGCCGGTTTTTCTCTCAACGCCGACAGCCTGAGCGCTTATCGCGGAAACTGGCCCGTCAATCTGGTATTCATGGTGCTCATAATTTTTGGAGGCATCGGTTTTTCTGTGATGATGGAGATATTGCAGGTGTGCAAAAACAGGTTACGCATGGCGTTTCAGGCGCGGCCGGTGAAGAGAATGAGCCGTTACAGCCGGCTTGTGATCCGTACGACCCTTTTTCTGATCGTTGCCGGTGCTGTGGCCATCTATGCAGCGGAGTTCGTGGGATACCATCGCCATCTGACATTAAGCGAGGCGGTTGCGACCTCCCTTTTTCAGGCGGTGACCTGCCGTACCGCCGGTTTCAATACCTTGCCCATTAATGAGCTGACCAATGTCACGTTGGTCCTGATGACCGGACTGATGGTCATCGGCGGTGCTCCGGGATCATGTGCCGGTGGCATAAAGGTCACCACCTGCCGTATCCTGATGGCCCATGCCGTCTCCCGGTTTTTGGGCCGGGAGCAGACCGTGGTGGGGCGCATGGCCGTGGACCGCACCAGTTTGAATCGCGCCCTTATGTTGGTCTTTTTTACCGGTATGATCGTTGCGGCGGCTGTTTTGGCCCTTAACATCACAGAGGGCGGCGATATCCCCCATCCCCAGACCCGGGGGTTGTTTTTCGATCTTTTTTTTGAGGTGGTTTCAGCCTTTGGCACGGTAGGGTTGAGCACCGGTGTGACAACCACCTTGACCGCGGCCGGAAAAGCCATTATTTCAGCCGTTATGTTTATCGGGCGCCTTGGCCCGATCGTGTTTGTGGCGGCCATTCAAGGCTATCAGAAACCGGAACATTTTCGTTGGCCGGAAAAGAGTATTTTAGTAGGGTAGGGCGTTCAAGGTTCAAGGTTCAAGACAATGACAGGCCGATTGGTTTAAATGTCAAAGTGTTTTGGTCCGGGGAGAGAAGCATGGCGGGTAAACTGCAGGTTGGGGTCATCGGGTTGGGTAAATTTGGATTTCGGGTGGGCAGCACCATTATGGAGCTTGGCGGCGCGGTTGTGGGGGTGGACAATGATCCGGAGCTGGTGCGCCGTGCCCAGGAGGTCTTTTCCCAGGTTTATCAGGCTGACGCCATGGATGTGACCGCTTTGCGGCAACTTGGTTTTCACGAGTTCTCCCATGTGGTGGTCAGCGTGGGGGATGATATAACCGCCAGCAGCATTCTTTGCATGCACCTCAAGGAGATGGGGGTGGCCAATATATGGGTCAAGGCCGTTTCGGTCGACCATGCCAAATTGTTAAACAAGATCGGTGTCAAGGAGGTTGTCTTCCCTGAGGAGGTTGCCGCCCGGCAACTGGCCCATCGTCTGACACGCCCCGGATTTGTGGACTATTTGCCTTTCGACCCGGACATGGCCATTCAGGAGCTGGTGGTGGATAAATGGGCCGGTAAAACGCTGCGGGATCTGGATCTGACCAATCGGTTCGGGGTTCAGGTGATTGCAACAGCCCCGTTTGCGGGGGGGCGTTTTCAATATATTCCCTGCGCAAGTCACAATTTGGCCTCCGGAGAGGTCCTTGTCATTATCGGTCCGGGAGAGACCGTGGCCCGGTTGACACCATGATCGGGACATAATATAAAAACGATTTCCTAATGAATCACCAATGCAATTTGATTTGGAGTGTGAAACAAAAGTTAGAATATTTGTGAAATAAAATACCATTTTCAAATGGCTGGCATCTGGACGGAAGTTGTTATAAAATTTAATATATTGAAATAGCTAAGAAAATAAGATAGGGAACGTGTTGTTGGTTTTTAGGATGATTGGCATCATATATGCTTCCATTGTTACTTGAGTTAGGCTTGTTTTTTTGTTCGTCACATGGAACCTGTAAATCTGAAAAAGAGCTACCGCTATGATTGAACGTGACACCATCGTTACTTACAGAGATCTCAAATTGGAAATCGCCGGTCGTTGCGGCGTGGTGGAAGGCCTGGTTGATGATCAACCCAATTATGTCTGGGTGCGCTGGGTCGGCGACATGTCCAACTGCAAAGAGCATGTCCATGATCTG
>JBFFHG010000673.1:0-3192 GCA_041557055.1 Desulfosarcinaceae bacterium | reverse complement strand
TGAAACAATATAAAAGTGAGAATGAGAAGTGATGAGAATTTGACGCACGCGTCGCTAAAGCAAGGGAATCATGGACATCCCAACATCGAATTGTGAATGTGTTTATTACAACCTGTTATTAGGATGTGATGTTTTTTGAGCAGAGGCCTTGACTTCATTTATAGTGCTTGCCAGGTCATTGAGGGTGTATGGTTTTTTCAGGTAGCCGTGGGGGCCGCCGCAAAGAATTTGATTCATGCGACGGTCCACGGTATAGCCGCTTGTGATAATGACTTTGACGTCCGGGTTGATCTGCTGAAGGGCGTTGAATACGCTGAATCCATCCATGCCGGGCATGATCATGTCCAGAATCACCAGATCGATATCCGTGCGTTGCTCTTTATAGATTCGCACAGCCTCATCGCCGTTGTCTGCCGCCACCACGTCAAAACCGAGGCTTTTTATCATCTCCCGGCAGTATTTTTGAATCAGAATTTCATCTTCCACCAGCAAAATTTTTCCGCTGCCGGAGAGGGCGGATTTGCTCTTTGAGTTGGGCGGCGATTCTTCAACGGTTGTTTTCGCAGCCGGAAAGAACAGGGTAAAGGTTGTGCCCTGGCCAAGGGCGGATTCCATCTGGATGCTCCCGCCATGGTTATGCACCACGCCATAAACCGACGCCAGTCCCAGGCCTGAACCCCGTCCAACCGCCTTGGTCGTGAAAAAGGGTTCAAAAATGCGGTCCTGGGTGGCCTGGTCCATTCCGGTGCCTGTATCTGAAACCATGATTTCAATATAGCCTCTCTCCGGGCAGGCGGGTGTTGGGACATTTTCCTGGCCAATATCAGACACATGACGGCAAGAGACTGTGAGCCGGCCGCCATCGGGCATGGCGTCCACGGCATTCAGAAACAAATTGAGCAACACCATCTCCATCTGGCCGCGGTCAGCCTTGATATGGGCCCCGTCATCCGAGAAAAGGCATTGAACCGTAATGTTTTTATTGGCGCGTTGCACCACATTCAGCGTCTCCCCAATCAGCCGGTTCATGTCCACGGTGATGACGACATATTGACCTTTGCGGGCGTACCCCAGCAATTTACGGGTAAGGGAGGCCCCGCTTTGGATCTGGTTTTCGATGCGCTGGATTTTATCATCATGGTATGGTGCAGCCGTCTCCTCATCCAGACGCATTAAAGAGAGGTTGGCCTGCATGCCCATGAGCAGGTTGTTGAAATCATGGGCCACGCCGCCGGCCAATGTTCCGATGGCTTCCATCTTTTGGGATTGAAAAAGCTGATGCTGAAGCTTGCGTTCCTCGGTGATGTCTTTGACCAGGCCGATGATGCCGGTGACGCGCCCCTCATTGTCGGTGTTGGCGGCCACACTGGCATTGAAGAGCCGCTGGGCGCCCATTTTATGGTAAATGGTGAAGTCCAGTTCGGCTACGGTCACCTGGCCGTTGATCAATTGCTCGAAGGTGTTTGAAAATACCTGCGTGCCCGTATCCGCCAGCAGATCAATAAAAGATCTGCCCATGATATCATCACGACCGTGCCCCAATATTTTTTCCCAGGCGGGATTGAGGTAGGTGACGATGCCCAGGGTATCCAAAGCAAAGATGATCACCGGAGCGTTTTCGCTTAGAGACCGAAAGCGCCTTTCACTGTTGAGCAGGGCTTCTTTGGCCAACAGGGTGTCGGTTACTTCGGTCAGGGTGATCAGTATGCCTATTTTTCTCTGGTTGCAGCATAAAGAGACTTCCTTCATGCGCAGCAGGCGGCGCCGGCCGTTTTTGAAAAGGTCTATTATCTGCGGCTCGGCGCCGCGGGTTTGCACTGTTTTCAGATTGGGCCACCAGGAGAAAACTTGAGGGGCGCGGTTGCCGATGGGATGGTCCGGGGCTAAATCGATCAGGTTTTCCGCTGCCCGGTTGAGGTTCAGGATGCGGTGTTCACTATCCACAACAAGGATGGCATCCTCAATGTTTTGGATGATCATTTCATTGGCAATGGGTTCGACCTCCAGCAGTTGAAACCGCATGATGCCCCACATAAGGGTCAGCCCGCTGATTGTAAAAGCAAAAGGCGTCATGTCCAGATAGGGATAGGGGGTCAGGTTGAAGATAAATGCGATATTGGCAATCCACGGCGTGAGTCCGCTGATCAGCAGGGTGGCAATTTGCCACCGGTAGGGGGCGGGCGAGTCTGAAAGTTGTTTGGCCATGAAGAAAAAGCCCAGGAACAGCAACAAGTAGCAATAGGTCGCGTGAACCCAGAACCAAACGCCGAATTTACGCACAATAAAAACAATCGAGCCGGATTCGACAACATCCAGAGAGGTGAACATCCAGTGGTGGTATCGATTTGTGGCGACCAATGCCAAGGTTATCACGGGTATGATGGCGAGCCGCCCCAACTGGTATCTCCTTAATCCGCAGATCCGATTGGAGTAGTAAAGACCAAAGATGAACCAGGCAATGGGGACGATGACGATAAACAGGTATTTGAAGCTGTAGCTGAAGATTTTGGTTTGTATATCCTGTGAGCATATTTCCAGCATCGAGGAAAAGGCCCACAGGCCTATTGACGCCTTCAGCACGGCAAAAGCATGCACTCCGAGGGTGTGCTTATGTAACAAAGCGGCAACGGCCATGCTGAGCGAAATAATAACCGAGGCAATCAGCGCAATGGTATAGGGCTGGTCGATAGCGAACATGGTTCAGCAACGGTCCGTAAAATTATGAATCGAGTGGTTTGTGTTGATCGAATAAAGACACTTGATGCGGTCGATGGCGACAACCCTCTGACACCCTTTTTATCCCCGCGCCAGGTTTTTGTCAAACGCCTTTTGGGGGGGGGCGTTCCGGTGCTTTTAGAGTGTGCCGGTTTGGGCATGGGCGACGATTTCAGCTTGAATGCTCATCACATTGGCAATGGCATTGGCCAGCTCATTTCTGGTATAGGGCTTTTTAAGGCATTGATGGCGGCCGCAGGCGATCAGTTTGGTGGCTTGGCCGTCCAGAGCGTACCCTGTGGATATGATGGCTTTGATCTTTGGGTTGATGCCCTGCAATGTTTCCAAAAGTCGCAATCCGCCCATCCTGGGCATTACCATGTCCAGGATGGCGATATCGATATCGTCTCCCTGATTCTGGTAGATGCGCACCGCCGCCTCTGCATTTTGAGCCGAGACCACGCCGTACCCCAAGCT
>JBFFHG010000672.1:0-3197 GCA_041557055.1 Desulfosarcinaceae bacterium | reverse complement strand
CCTTTGGATTTCATGGCCCATGCGACCCATCTACGCGTGCTTTTCAACCAACTCTTCCCCCAATTTTTCAAGGGCTGTAACCAACTTGTCGGTTGCTCCGTATTATTTTCATTGGGACCGATGAGGGCTATCGGCAAATGCAACCACCATTGCATAAAATATCTGTTTTATAAGATTTGAGAGGATGTCAACTTTTTGTCGGCAATTGCTGAGAAAAAACTCAAGCTTCTCATCAATGTGCCGAAATAGAAATAGTTCGCATTCTTATTGACCTGTATCTTTCTTGAAATATCGTACCAATTCATCAACGATCAATATTAAAACCAGAGGGATATCATGAAGTTACAGGTAGAAAAGGTGCGTACTATGAACGCGCCCATTCCACAATCGTTTGTGCCGACCATCATTACCGGAGAGGCCCAGACGGCTGCCAGTTGTCCGGTAAACTCGTACAATGGCTGGGATCCATTGGAAGAGGTCATCGTTGGGCGTTTGGAGGGAGCCACCATTCCTCCGGCGCATCCAGCCGTGACATTCACCCTGCCGAAGCGCAGCGCTCGAATTCTCGGTTTTCTTGCAGGATTACCTTATCCACGATCTGTCGTTCGTGCGGCGCAAAAGCAACTTCAGGCCTTTATAGACATCCTCACTGCAGAAGGCATCAGGGTTCGTCGCCCAGCCATTCTTGACGGCCGTAAGCCGATCATTCATCGCACATGGAAGAATCGCGGCTTTTGTACGACGTGCCCGCGGGACGGTTTTCTCGTTATCGGTAACGAGATCATCGAGACCCCCATGGCTTGGCGTTCCAGGTTTTTCGAAAGTTACGCCTACCGGCCCCTGTTCAAGGAGTACTTCTCACAAGGGGCGCGCTGGACTTCGGCGCCAAAGCCGGAACTGACCGACGACCTCTTCGACCCCAGCTACAGGCCGCCGGAAGAGGGGCAATCCATGCGGTATCTGCTCACCGAATTTGAACCCGTTTTCGACGCAGCAGATTTCATGCGATGCGGCCAGGACATTTTTGCCATGCGTTCCAATGTCACCAACCTCTCGGGCATCAAGTGGCTGGAGCGGCACCTTGCAGATACGTACCGGATTCACGTACTGGATTTTCGCTGTCGCAAACCGATGCACATCGACTCCAGTTTCATGCCGTTGGCGCCCGGCAAGCTGCTCGTAAATCCCGACTACCTCGACGTGGCAAAACTGCCGCCGATGTTCAAGTCGTGGGACATCATGATCGCGCCCCGACCGGTTATGCCCAGCGGTTGGCTTTTCAAGTTCGCTTCGATGACGAGTGCCTGGATCAGCCTGAACGTATTGATGCTCGACGAGCAACGCGTCATCGTCGAAGAAAACCAACAGCCGCTGATCAAGTTTCTGAAAGATCATGGATTCAAACCCATCCCCTGCAAATTTACGGACTACCTGCCGTTTGGCGGAGCCTTCCACTGCGCCACCCTGGATGTTCGGCGTAGAGGCGGATTGCAGTCTTACTTTTAGAACCATGGTGTGCTCGCCGATGAGGGGCCACCGGATCGCCATTATCCTGCTTGCCATCGGGCTGCTTATTGGAAGCCACTATTTGCTGTGGGCCCTTCTGATTCGCGACACGTTGCTCCCTGACCCTTTCAGGACGCTGCTCCTAACTGCATACTTCGTACTGCTGGCTTCGTTCATGGGGACGCGGATATGCCTTCGTGATGCCGCGCACTGGGCTGGTTGGCCGGGCTACATGGTGCTCGGCTTTGTGAGTGTCTTGTTCGTATGCGCTTGTGTCGCATATCCGGCGCGCCTTCTGGTCCAAGGAGGATTTCAACTCGCGGGAATAACGATTGATCCAAACCAGGAGCTGATTTTCGCTCGTGTCCTCGGCAGTGCTGCTGTAATCGGTGCAGGTGTACTCGCCGTGATCGGCGTACGCACCGCTGTCGCCGAACCCAGCGTGTCGGAGATTGAGATACCTCTCACCCGACTTCCACGCGAGTTGGACGGCTACACCATCGTGCACATCTCCGACGTTCATCTGGGACGCACCGTCGGCCGAGCTTTCGCCGAAAGAACCGTCCGAATCGCCAACTCGCTCGGGGGAGACTTGATCTCGATCACAGGAGACCTCGTTGACGGCAGCGTCGATCAGTTGCGGGACGTAGCGGCCCCCTTTGGCGATTTGAGCGCCCGGCATGGCGTTTGGTTGGTGACGGGCAACCACGAGTACTATGTCGGCGTGGATTCATGGATTCAGGAACTCAGCCGCTTGGGAATTCGTGTGCTGCGAAACGAGCGGGTCACCATCGGAAGCGACGGCACTGGCTTCGACCTTGCCGGGGTCGACGACTGGGAGGCCAGTTCCGAGGGCCATGGGCACGACCTTTCGCGCGCTTTGGAGGGATGCTCTTGCTCGCGTCCGGTGGTATTGCTTGCTCACCAGCCGAAGACCATAGTGGAGTCTTCGCGGCTGGGTGTCGATCTCCAACTCTCCGGACATACGCATGGGGGGCAGATCTGGCCCGGCCGTTGGCTCGTGCGGTTGCAGCAACCATACGTTGCAGGTCTACACCGACACGGTGAAACCTATCTTTACATTAACCGGGGAACCGGTTATTGGGGACCGCCGATGCGGGTGGGCTCCAAGCCGGAGATAGCGCGCCTAGTCTTGCGGTCTGCATCGAGGGGAGCTATCAACGACCGGCCCAAAGATGAAAGGGCCAAACCCCTTAGAAGGACGATCCGTCCAGTGAAGATTTGATGATGATTATGGACCACCTCGAAAGCCGGCGGCTGGAGAACCGGGCTTAGGGCTCACGTCAACCAAAATTGAGCGTTTTTTGACTCGATCCGCACCGATCATCAAATGCCGGCCACCCCTGAGATGGCCCCGGGAACCAGGTTTTCAGGCTTCGATAGATGTCGGCATAATGAAACAGAAGACTGCTGTAACTGCAGAAGATTTGGGCAACGGACGGGTGGTAAAAACCATTTTTGGCCTGCCCGTAACCTTTTTTTTGTCCTGAGGGAAAACCTGAGGCGTACAGTGTCTCTGTTTTCGCGGAGTCGCAGTAGGCGCAATCTTGACTTGACGTCTTGGCCCTGAACCCCTCAGACTTTTGCAACATATTGATCAACCTGATATTTTTTTCGAACCAAGCGAACCAATTTCTACAAAATGCCTTGGACAATATATCCGACCCGAT
>JBFFHG010000671.1:0-3197 GCA_041557055.1 Desulfosarcinaceae bacterium | reverse complement strand
GCCGTACATATCCTTGATCTGTTTGAATTTGTCGGCCACAAGATCCAGGGCCTCGTCCCAGGAGGCTTCCCGGAAGGTTTTTCCGTCGCGAATCAGCGGGCGGGTGAGACGTTCCGGCGAGTGAATGAAATCATACCCGAAACGGCCTTTGACACACAGCCGGCCATGGTTGGGCGCGGCCTCTTCCACACCGGTCACTTTGACCACCTTGTCTTGCTTGAGATGCAGCCACAATTGACAGCCCACACCGCAGTACGGGCAGGTGGTGCGCACCTTTTGGGCTTCGTTGGCGTTGATCTGCCCATAAGCCTTTTTTTCGAAAAGGGCCCCCACCGGGCAAGCTTGCAAGCATTGGCCGCAGTGGGTGCAGTGGTCATAGTTCACCAGGGGATACCAGCCCTGGGGATGATCTTCTCTTCGGCCGTAAGGGGCCGGTATGGCGGCGTTGACCTGAATTTCGCTGCAGGCCTGCACGCACCGGCCGCAGCCGATGCAGCGGCTGTAATCGCGCACGATCATGGGCGTGGCGTCGTCTAGAGGGTGCCCTTCGACGGCCAGTTGCATGCCCTTCACGCTGACACCGTATTCAATGGCCAGATCCTGGAGGCGGCAGTCGCCGTGGGAAGGACAATTTTTATCGTGCCAGGGTTGCTGCATGACCTTTAATTGACTGTCACTCCAGCGCGAGGGCGGCAAATCCATGACCAGACAGTTGTGGGCGCCGGAGGCGATGAGCATCTCCAGAATGGTTTTGCGCGCCTCCCTGACCAAGGGGCTGTCCGTGAGAATTCGCATCTCCGCGCCCGCCGGTGTGGCGCAGGCGGGCAGCAACTGGTCGCTGCCCGCCACCTCGACCACACATATGCGGCATTGGCCAGTGGGCTGGGTCTCGGCCAGATGGCACAGGGTGGGAATCGCTATATGATTTTCTTTGGCCACCTCCAAGATGGTCTGTCCTTTTTGAAATGAAACGACGCTGTTATTCAGATATAGGGTCGTCATCGGTGAACTCCTTTCCGTTATCCGGTTGCTTTCACGTTTATGAAAGTATGCTTCTCTCTGATGTCCGTCGCATGGATTATTCGGCCGATAGAAGAATGCGGTAACAACGCAGGCAGCGAGCCGCTTCCGTTCTGGCTTGGGTTGCCGAAAAACATTTTTCCACTTCCGTGAAGTTTTGAATCCTGAATTCAGGATCAAGAATATGGGGCTGCATTCTGACGGAATTTCCCGGATAGACAAACGTTTCATTGGAATCAAAGAGACTTTCGGATGTTACCAGCGCCCGCAGGACATCGGTGTTATCCGGTGTGCATCGGCCTTGTTGCAGATATTGGGCGATAAAGCGGGCCGCGTTTTTGCCGGCGGCCAGGGCTGCAATCAATGTGGCCGGTCCGGTAACGCAATCGCCGCCGCCGAAGATATGCTTCTTGTCGGATTGAAATGTGGTCTGGTCCACCACAAGGGTTTTCCAGGGCGTCAATGCATCTTCTTCCGGCAGGACGCAGTCCACTACGCAAACCTGGCCCACGGCCGGAATGATGGTGTCGCAGGCAATCATAAAGTCAGATCCTTCAATGGGCACCGGACGTCTTCGGCCGCTGGCGTCCGGTTCACCCAATTCCATGCGCCGGCATTTCAAGCCGGTGATTTCGCCCTCTTCGGCCATTATCTCTACCGGTGCCACCAGGTGATGAAAGTGGACCCCCTCTTCTTTGGCCTCTTCGATCTCCTGGGGGTCTGCGGGCATCTCCGCCTCGGTGCGCCGGTAGAGCAGATTGACATCCTCAAAACCCAGACGTCTGGCCGTGCGCACGCAATCCATGGCCACATTACCGCCGCCGATCACCACCAACCGCTTGCCTTCCAAGGGTTTGCGACCCCTGGCCGCCTCGGCCAGAAAATTCACGCCGGTCATAAAGCAGCGGTAGCCGGCATCTTCGCCTTCACAGCGCATCTTCGAAGATTCGGGTGCCCCGACGGCCAGGAAGACGGCCTGGTAACCTTTGGCCATGAGATCCTCCAGGGGCACATCCTCTCCGACTTTGACGCCGTAGCGGATTTCAGCCCCCAGCTTTTCCACCATGGCCACCTCATGGGCGATAACATCCCGGGGAAGCCGGTAGGATGGAATGCCATAGGCGGCCATGCCTCCGGGCCCCTCCTGGGATTCGAAAAGGGTACAGCCATACCCTTGCATTCCCAGATAATAGGCGCATGAAAGTCCGGCAGGGCCTGCGCCGACAATGGCGACTTTTTGAGGTTGTCGGCGGGCGGGCGGGGTTGCCGTCTCCATCTGCGCAAATATCTCCTGATCGGCCAGGAAGCGTTTGACCGCTCGAATGGCCAGGGGCGCATCCAAGCGGCCGCGCCGGCAATTGCTCTCGCAGGGGCGCACGCATACCCGGCCGATGGTTCCCGGCATGGGGCAGTCCCGCCTGACCGTCGCCATGGCCTGGGGCCAGCGGTCCATGTGAACATTTTCCAGGTAGGCCGGAATATCCACGTTGGAGGGGCAGGCGCTGATGCAGGGCGCCGTGACCATGGCGGCATATTGCCCGTGGCGCACCGGCCGTTGTCCCTGGATCACCGCATTAAAGTCATCTTTGTATTGGTCGAGCAGATCAAGAACCGGTTTGGTCAGGGTGCGGCCGATATCGCAGCGCGCTGTGCGGCCGATTTGCACCGCCAAAAAGCGGATGCGTTCAAGATCCTGCTCACAGCCGCCGCCGGCGCATATGGCGTCCATGATATCCGTAAGCTGCGCCGTACCCAAACGGCAGGGTGTGCATTGTCCGCATGATTCGGCTGCCGCGCGTTTCAGATAAGCGTCAAGCATATCCACCGGGTCCACCTCGCGATCCCAGATAATGATGCCTTCCCACCCCATCAGCGCCTTGACGGCGTGGCCGGGAAAACGCTCACGGATCGTGTGGTTCGGCAAATCCATAAACCGGTCGCCCCCCTGCCATGTGTTGATCACCGGAATTCCCATTTTTTATGCTCCTTTTTCCTTTCATTCCGCAGCAATGCCCGGCACAATACGGAAAATGGTTTGAGTGACTGTACGGTTTTAAAACCATTTCTATGGTTAAAACTGGCGGTTGCCTTGATTTCTCACTCCAGGCAAGACCGTACAGTTCGGCCCGTGAACGGCGATCCATCTTAAATTTTATGCAGGAACCTTATGAAATGCG
>JBFFHG010000670.1:0-3203 GCA_041557055.1 Desulfosarcinaceae bacterium | reverse complement strand
TGTTTGCAATGGCCATCATGTCTGTCAGGGGCCAGGGCTTTGAAAATGTGGTATTAGCTCTCACGGTGACCGGTTGGACGGCCTTCGCCAGGCTGGTCCGGGCGGAAGCCCTGTCTCTGCGCAGCCGGGAGTTCGTTCAGGCTTCCCAATCGCTTGGAGCCAGCACCCCTCGAATCCTCTTCGTGTACATCCTGCCCAACCTGATGGCACCGATCATCGTGCAAGCCACAATGGGGATGGCGACCCCGATCCTGACAGAATCGGCGCTTACTTTTCTGGGCATCGGCATGCCTCCGAACATTCCGAGTTGGGGCGGAATGCTTTCGGTGGATCGCGACTTTATAGAGACGGCCTGGTGGTCCATCGCCTTCCCCGGACTGGCCATCGCCCTGACGGTTCTCGGGTTCAACCTTTTCGGTGACGGACTTCGGGATGCCTTTGACCCGAAATCAACTTCCTGACGGATCTGAGAACGAAATGGAGCGTTTCGTGAAACCTCTCCTCAGAATAGAAAACCTGAAAACGACCTTCGATACCGAAGATGGATGTGTAACCGCTGTAGACGGCATAAGCCTCTCCATAGATCCGGGCGAAACAGTGGCGCTCGTGGGCGAATCGGGTTGCGGAAAAAGTGTGACCTCCCTGTCCATCCTTCGGCTGATTCCTTGCCCGCCCGGAAAAATCGAACAAGGGCATATCTGGTTTGAAGGTGAAGATTTGCTGGCCTGGAACGACAGACAAATCAGAAAAATCCGCGGCAAAGACATTGCCATGATTTTCCAGGAGCCCATGACCTCATTAAATCCGGTCTTTACTTGCGGCAACCAGATGATGGAAGCCATCAGGCAACACCGGCATCTGACGCAGAAAGAAGCCAAGGCGCAAGTCATCGAAATGCTTCGTCTAACCGGGATTCCTCTCCCCGAGCAAAGATTTGAGGAATACCCTCACCAGATGTCGGGGGGAATGAGACAACGCGTGATGATCGGGATGGCCTTGTGCTGTGCGCCCAAACTCCTGATTGCCGATGAACCGACGACGGCCCTCGATGTGACGATTCAGGCGCAAATATTGGATCTTCTAATCAAGCTCAGGAAAAAACTGGGAATGGCCATATTGCTGATCACCCACGACTTGGGTGTTGTCGCGGAAATGGCCGAGCGCGTGATTGTGGTGTATGCCGGCAAGGTTATTGAGGAGGCCCCTGTCCGCAAACTGTTTGGCGCTCCCAAGCACCCGTATACGCGCGGACTTCTGGCGTCCATCCCCAGGCTTGACACCCTGGCAGACGAATTATACGTTATACCCGGTAACGTACCGTCACTTGGCCGGATGCCTTCCGGATGCCGTTTCCATCCTCGTTGCCGATATGCCTGTGAACTTTGCGCCGGGCAATCTCCGGAGCTTCGCAAAATCGATGAAAAACACAAGGTTGCCTGTTGGCTTGATACGCCGGAGATGGCCGCCTCGGCACAGGAGGTGATTTCCCGGTGATTACAAATTCCAATCTATTACTGGAGGTGCAGGACCTTAAGAAACACTACATTCTGAACAAAAATGATTTTTTTGTTAAAAACAGAATATTGCGGGCGGTGGATGGCATCAGCTTTTCGATAAAGCATGGAGAGACCTTAGGGATCGTCGGGGAATCGGGCTGCGGAAAAACAACTGCCGGCAAATGCATTATGCGCTTGATTGAACCGACGAGCGGGCAGATCCATCTGGAGGGAAAAAACATCACCGAAGTTATTCCCAGGAAATTGAAAGAAATAAGAAAACAGATCCAGTTTATCTTTCAGGATCCTTACGCCTCGTTGAATCCCAGGATGACTGTGGGACAAATCGTGGGCGAACCCCTCAAAATCCACAGCGTCTGCACGGGGATCGAAAAACGTCGAAGGGTGGAGGATCTGATGGACCGCGTGGGCCTGCCTACCGAATCATACTTTCGTTTTCCACATGAATTTTCAGGAGGTCAGCGTCAGCGTGTCGGCATCGCAAGGGCCCTGGCTTTAAATCCCAAACTTGTCATTTGCGATGAACCCGTGTCCGCCCTTGACGTTTCCATCCAGTCCCAGGTACTGAACCTGATGCTGGAATTACAAAAGGAACTTGGGGTGGCCTATCTTTTCATCTCTCACGGACTGGCTGCGGTCAAACACATCTCCCAGCGGATAGGCGTGATGTATCTTGGAAAACTGGTTGAGCTATCGGAAACAGAGAAACTCTTCGCACAGCCGCTTCATCCCTATACCGAAGCGCTTCTTTCCGCCATTCCCATTCCAAACCCTGAAATTGCAAGGGAAAGAATCATCCTTGAAGGAGATGTCCCAAGTCCGGTAAACCCGCCGCCGGGATGCCATTTTCACAATCGTTGCCGCTATGTCATGTCTGTCTGCAAAAATCTTGAGCCGCAATGGAAAGAGGTCGACAATGGCCATTTTGTCGCCTGTCATTTGCGTTGAATATGGAATCGGCCTGCGCCTGAGGTGAACAGTATGAAAAATCGCATTGAGGTCCCTTCAAAAGTTCTCGGCATCCTTGGGGGTATGGGTCCCGCGGCAACAGCAGATTTTCTTCGTCTTCTGGCCGCTGAATCGCCTGCGACCAAAGACCAGGAGCACCCGGTTGTTTATGTTCTCTCGGATGCCCAGATTCCCGACCGGAACCTATCGCTGATGGGGCAGGGCGAAGATCCGGGACTGCGAATTCGTCAAGGACTCGAAACGCTGCAGCGTTGGGGCGTCGATCTGTTGGCTCTTCCCTGCAACACTGCACACGCATTTGTTCAGCCCATGATTCCGTCACTTAAGGTTCCACTGATCCACATTGTTGACGCGACCCTTTCGGTAGCAATGGAAAATGATCCTTCAGGGGGCTGGCTATGCGCAACGCGAGGGACCGTAAATTCCCGCATTTACCAGCGGTATGCGGCGGCCTGCGGCTACAAACTGTTTCTACCGAATGAAGAAGAGCAGGAATCGATTTCGGAAATCATTGCCCTGGTCAAGGGCAACCAGAGCGAGAAGGCCAAACAGCTAATGGCTCTGCTTTCATTCCGCCTTTGGGCGAAAAAGGAGATCCCCCTCCTGCTGGCCTGTACCGAAATTCCACTTGCCTACGATACGGCCGCACTCGCTCAAAGAATGGGGATATCCAGTATTAAGGCATTGGCCAGGTGTTGTGTCAAGCATCTCTATTCT
>JBFFHG010000669.1:0-3204 GCA_041557055.1 Desulfosarcinaceae bacterium | reverse complement strand
TCCAGGGTGTATGAAAAATGGGTGGGCGAATCAGCCTCCACCGCAAAGGTGTACGGCCCCAGGCCCGCTTTGGCGGCGATGCGGGGTTTGATGGTGGCCATGCGGGATGCAGGGTCAAAGGTCATGCCCATGTCGGCGGTCAGTTCGACAAAGGCTTTGTCGTACTGTTGCTTGAGCTTGCGGCGCACGATGTTCTCGTCATCGCTGATGGCCAGTTCCCAGTTGTTGCGGTGCCGGTCCGGGTTCATGTTTTCAAGCACGATTTTACCCGACAGCTCGCTGAACATGGTGTAATCCGGGGTGGTGTACGGGCCGTAGCGGATCGGCGCCCGGGGCGCCAGCTCGGTCTTGAGGTTGAGCGGCACGCCAAACTTGTCCGAACCGGCCTTTTGGCCGCCGGTCAATGCCTTTGGTCCTGGGGAAACAGCGGTCGCCGCCGGGCGGCGGTCGCGTCCGGGAATCATCAGCACCTGGCCCACGTAGATCAGGTCGGGGTCGGTGATGAGGATCAGCGCCTTGTCGCCCTTGCCGCTTTTTTGGACGCAGTCGTTGTGAAAATGCCAAATCTCGCGCCATCTGTTAAAATCGCCCAGATAGCGGCCCGCCAGTCCCCATAAATTGTCACCCCTTGTCACCATATAGCGTATCCCCATTTAAGGTCTTCTCCTTTCAACGTTTATACCATGAAAACCATGGTTTTGATTTTGCGTTGGCAATGCATGCGTCAGGTTGTGGTATGGCGCGTTCCGGTCTTACGCCCTGCAGTTTTTCTCCAGGCTCCAGCCGGCGGCGATGTTGCCCACGGCGCCGCCGCCCGCACGGCTTTGCTGGGTGTAACACCACTGGATTTTGCCGAAATTGACGGCCACATCATCCATTGGAAACTCGCCGCTGGTGCTTGCGGTGGACAATTTGGTGATGAGACAGTTGGTCAGGGTGTAGGCCATGTACTTGACCTTCTCTTTTCCGGACCGGCAGATTTCAACGACGATCTTGTCGATGTGGGTGCCGGCCGCACAGGCCAGGGCCAGCTTGGGCGTGGCCTTGTCCAGCAGCTTGGTGAAGGTCAATTCCGAAAAATTGGCGCGCTCCGCACTGGCCCCTCCCGCGCTGCTGGCGGTTTTGGATACGCGCTGGTTGACGCTCAGGTGATAATCCTCGACCTGAATCCAGCCAAGATGCTTGTCATCCGTGCTTTCGCCTTCGATACCTTCGATTCTGATAAAAGCGTCAAACCCCATTGGTCTGTATCCTCCTGTTTTTTAATGTTTTTATGGTTCTCCGCTTTTCCGGATTTATTCGGCCGCAAACAGGGGGTCGCCATGTTGACGGAGCATCCTGATTCGGGCAAATACGATCAGTCAAATGAAAAACGCCATGCCCATTTATGAGCAGGCGCACCCCTCCTGATGGATCAAGCTGACCGGATGGGGCCTTCGGCCGTGGCTGGCCGAAGCAATCAAGCGCGGCAGGTCAAAAATAGATTGCAGACGCGTTTGGGAGAACTGGGGATGGTCACAGTTGTCCTGCCGGTGAAAAGAGAACCGGTGAATTTTATAAAGTATGCTCACGGGGCATGTCAAGGTGAATATTGCCACTTCCAACCTTTGGCGAGCCCTGAGAATTGGGTCCTTATATGATTGAGACTGTTTCTTGTGGGCCCCGACCGGGCGTCAGGCTGTCAACCAATGACCGCGCCAAGCGCGTCCGAATTAAAAATTAATTTGACATTGACAGCAATTGTGCTTAGTTGGAAAGCTTTTCAGGAGCCTCGATTGGATGGCGGGGCTCTGTTCGTTTCGTTTATTGGATCATGGCTGAAAATAAACGGGCAACAGACGCCATGATCGGCCAAATGCAAGAGGAGTGAGCATTCATGATTGGGCTCAATTTTGATAAAATGGACGGATTGGTACCGGCGGTGGTGCAAGACCATATCACCGGTGAGATCCTCATGGTGGGGTTCATGAACCCCGAGGCCTGGGAGACCACGCTGCAGACCGGCAAAGCCACTTTTTACAGCCGCACCCGCAATGCCCTGTGGACCAAGGGCTTGACCTCCGGCAATGTCCAGTTGGTCAAAGAGATCCGCATCGATTGCGATGACGACACCGTGGTGCTGAAAGTCGAGCAAGTGGGCGGAGCGGCCTGCCACACAGGCCACCGCAGCTGTTTTTACAAGCGGGTAACAGAGGACCGCACAATTGAAATCGTCGGAACACCGGTGTTCGATCCCAAGGAGGTTTATAAAAAATGACGTTGCCTTTAAAACTGGGTGTCCCCAAGGGGAGCCTTCAAAACGCCACCATTGCGCTGTTCAAGCGCTCCGGTTGGAACATCAATGTCAATGGACGCAGCTATTTTCCCGAAATCAATGACGACACCATCGAATGCGCCATTTGCCGCGCCCAGGAGATGTCCCGCTATGTGGAGAGCGGTACGATGGATGCCGGCCTGACCGGCCTGGACTGGATTGCCGAAAATGAATCGGATATCCATGTTGTGGACAATCTGATCTACTCCAAAGTGAGTTCCCGCCCGGCCCGCTGGGTGCTGGCCGTGCCCTATGACTCCAATGTCAAAAACCTGGAGGGCCTGCAGGGCAAAAAGATCGCCACCGAGTTGGTGGGCTTTACCAAACGCTATTTTGCCGAACGCAATATTGATGTGAGCGTGGAGTTCTCCTGGGGCGCCACCGAAGCGAAAGTCGTTTCGGGACTGGCCGACGCCATCGTTGAAGTCACTGAAACCGGCTCCACCATCAAGGCCCACGGCCTGCGCATCATCCATGAATTAATGCAGACCAACACCCAGTTGATCGCCAACCACGACGCCTGGCAAGATCCGGCCAAGCGTGAAAAAATCGAGCAAATCGCCCTGTTGCTGCAGGGCGCCTTAAAGGGCGAAAAGCTGGTGGGCCTCAAAATGAACGTGGCCGAAAAAAACGTGGAAGCCGTGGCGGCCTTGCTGCCCAGCCTGAACGCGCCCACCATGTCCCATCTTTACAAATCGGACTGGCTGGCCGTGGAGAGCGTGGTGGACACCAAGGTGGTGCGCGACCTGATTCCCAAACTGATCAAGGCCGGCGCCGAAGGCATCATCGAGTACCCGCTCAACAAGGTGATTTAAGTCATATCCGCCGCCAATTCATGTTGCGGGGCTGTCAGATGTTCGAAAAACAGCCTGTTTTGTAATAACCCGAAC
>JBFFHG010000668.1:0-3207 GCA_041557055.1 Desulfosarcinaceae bacterium | reverse complement strand
TTACTATCACATGGTGCAATGCACCTGGGGCGTCTATGCGGGCTTGGCGTGGCATGTTGTAATGACTAACATATCCTGACTCAAAATGAAAATTATAATTTTATGGGCCCATGCCCCTCTGACCGCAGGTGGGGTTAAATTGACGCATACCAATCTCTTTCTACCCCCTCACAAGTATTGTTTCAATCTTGGAGTCAAAAAAAACATTAGACATAGAGCAAATGTGCCAAAAAAATAAATGGGCCACGCTTTGCCTGAAACAAAGAAAAGAAAGATACCTGTACCAGCTATGATATCAGTAAATATCCAAAACAGCAGGTTTAGTAAAAAAAAACGTAATATACCCCTGAAATTTTTAGGCGTATACGTTCCTTTCGCGACGGGTTTTAATAACCCAAAATGGCGTATAAGAAAAATCATGGCCACAATGATAGAGTTTATTATTATTACACCAGCTAATAGTATATAGAAAACATTGTCAAGCACCTCTGTTGTCTTCAAATTCCAGGACGGTACTAAGAAATAGATGAACATTGAGGCAAATATCCAAGACCAACATACCCAGGACAATATGCGAAATATCCAAACACCACTCGATAATTCAAGCTTTTTCATTTTAGGTCACTATGATCAAGTTACTGGGTTTCTCGTAATCTTCTCGCAGATTGCGCCCATGAGTGATTATCAGGGCATGCAACATACTGTGTTAGCAAAGGCGGTCATCCACATGGTTCATAGTTCTCCGTTTTTCAATTCTGGGTGTCTTTCATAAAAACCCTCTAATTCTTCAAGAGATATTCCACATTTAGGACAAAGTTCATCAACAGTATTTTTCCTATAAAAAGGTTGCAAGCATTCTTTACACATCAAGATCTTATCTTCTAAAAGCGTATAGTTTGATTTGTTTCTAATCGCAGAAACAACAAACAAAAGGCCTAATATTATTAGAAAGATACCAAAAGGTCATCTAATTTCGGTAAAATCGAAATAAAAATCTAATTTGGAATGATAAATTTTTGGTTGTACAATAATTCTGATACCCAGAATACTCAAGATCCCCATCGCAAAATAAAAAAGTCTTTGCATAAGAATGGCCTATCGTTTTCATTTGCTATTAAAATTCTTATCTTTGATAAGATCTTTGATTCCTGGCAAATACCCCCACCCAGACGGTGGTCCTGTTTGTGGAAAGAATCCAAAAATTAATGATGCAGTGTTTGTTCCCGAAGGATCAAATCTAGTAACTATTCAGCGAATTATTAACAAAAGAAGTAAAAAAGACTTGACAAGGTTTTTTGATAAAAAAGTAAAAATTGGATAGTGACGAGCAATCGATTTTATTCTGGATTGCAGTGTGCTCAGGCACTTATGAGAAGACGATTTTTATTTAAAGGACACCACCCTGTCATGATTATTTTTTAATGAAACAATAGCGGTCTCAGGAGGAAAAATTCCGGTTTTAAAACCTGTGTTATAATGGCTTTAGAGATAACACAGGGATAGCAACCGGATGAAAATCGGAACCATTGACATTCAGGCCACGATTGAAAAGGCCCAGGCGCTCATCTACCAAGATGAACAGATGTCGGCGGCCACAAAGTCCATCGTAGAGGTTTTGATCCTGTTGATCAGCTTGCTGGCCAATCGGCTCAATTTAAACAGCACCAATAGCAGCAAGCCGCCTTCCAGTGACCCCAACAGGAAAAAGAATCCAAGGCCCACAACCGGCAGGAACAAAGGCGGCCAAAAGGGCCATGTGGGCACAACCCTGAAAAAGGTCGATGATCCGGATATAATTGAATCGATAAAAATCGATCGGCGCACGCTGCCCGCCGGCCGGTATCAGGAGGCTGGTTACGAGGTCCGCCAAGTGTTCGATATCGATATATCCAGGGTGGTGACCGAATACCGCGCTCAGGTGCTTGAAGATGATAACGGCAATCGGTACGTGGCCCCTTTCCCGGAAGGTGTGACCAAAGCAGTGCAGTACGGCAACGGGCTAAAAGCCCATGCGGTGTATCTGTCCCAGTTTCAACTGATACCGTATAATCGGGTTCAGGACTATTTTGCGGATCAACTGCATATACCGATCAGTGAAGGTTCGATATTCAATTTCAACAAACAGGCGTTTGACACATTGGATGCGTTTGAAAATATAGCCAAAGAGCAACTGAGGATTTCGGCCGTTGCCCATGCCGATGAGACCGGCATTAATATGGGTGGTGCCAGGCTTTGGCTGCACTGTGTATCCAACGATTTTTGGACCTTTTATTACCCCCATGAAAAAAGAGGGACCGAAGCGTTTGAGGCGATGGGGGTGTTGTCCGGGTTCGGCGGCATACTATGTCACGATCACTGGAAGCCGTATTATAAGCTCGATTGTACCCATGCCCTGTGCAATGCGCACCATTTAAGGGAACTGACTTTTGCCTGGGAGCAAGATGAACAGCACTGGGCGCACGATTTAAAAGATTTGCTCGAAAAGATCAATGCCAAGGTAATCGAAGCCGGCGGTGCGCTCAGTGCGCAACAGGCAGGTCGATACCGGTCCCAATACCGGGAATTGATCAAAAAAGGTGAAATTGAGTGCCCGGAGCCGACCCGACCCAATAAAAAGGGCAAAAGAGGCCGGATTAAAAAATCAAAGTCCCGCAACTTGTTGGAGCGGCTGAGAGATTATGAAGACGATGTGCTCAGATTCATGGAAAATGAGCAGGTTGCGTTCACCAACAATCTTGGGGAAAACGATATTCGGATGACAAAGGTTCAGCAGAAGATATCCGGCTGCTTTCGATCCATCGAGGGAGCTAAAATATTTTGCCGAATCCGCAGCTACTTGTCGACCTGTCGCAAGCAAAGCATCAAAGCAAGCCATGCGCTGGAACTGTTGTTCAACGGCAAGTTGCCGGAATTCATAAGGCAAGAATAGTACTTTTATTGCAAATTACGCTGAATAGTTACCAAATCTATAAAAATAGCTTCTTACAGCATGAAAGCCGAGATACCCAGATGTCGCCGCCATTTCGCCGGCAATTATTGTACCATCCAGAGCCATCTTTCCTGCGACTGCTATTCCACCACTGTAATAAGCGTAGCCACCGCCTATTGAAGAAGCAAGAGCTATTTTAGTACCTATTACTATTTTTCCAGCTTGTAAAAAAGCATCCCCAGTTTTTTGATTAAAAACGCTATCCATTCCTTCACTCC
>JBFFHG010000667.1:0-3208 GCA_041557055.1 Desulfosarcinaceae bacterium | reverse complement strand
GCGGTGGGCGGGGCCATGGGCGGGGTGGGAAAATCACTCCTGGCCGCCAACCTTGGGGTGTTTTTGGCCACCAGGGGATTCCGCACCGTGGTGGTGGATCTGGATCTGGGCGCCGCCAATCTCCATCTCTACCTGGGGGTATGGGCCCTCAAGCATCGCATCAACGATTTCCTGGACAAAAAAGTGAGCGATCTGGGCGCCATTGCCGTATCCACCGATTACGGCCCGGACCTGATCGGTGGCGGCAGCAGCCGGCTGGGTTCGGCCAACCTGCCCTTCGCCCGTAAATTGAAGCTGATGCGCGCCATTCAAAGGATTGACGCCGACTACGTGATCCTGGACCTTGGCGGCGATACCAGCTATAATATTCTGGATTTTTTCCTTATGGCGGATTACGGCCTGGTGATGACCACCTGCGACCCGGCCGCCTATCTGGATGCCTACACCTTTATCAAAATGGCCCTTTACCGCCGGCTGATGCGCCTGTTCGGGCCCGAATCCATCTATCGCAAGTTCAGGGACGACGCCTTATTGGCCATCATCAAGGATTTTGTCGAACCCGATCAGGGTGAAACCCCCGCTAAGATATCGGATTTGCTGCAACAAATACGTGTACAAGCCCCCCCTCGGCACGATCTGGTGGAAACGGCGGTTCAGCAGTACCGGCCCCAACTGGTGGTGAATATGGCTGACAACGCGGACGAGGTTCAGGCAATGGTTCAGCGCATGCAAAAGGTTGCCCGGCGAATCCTCTCCATTCAACTCCCATTGGCCGGCACCATCCCCGGCAACCCCGACATCGCCCGGAGCGCCCATGACCTCAAACCCGATGTGGGCCTGAATCCATATGGTGTTCTGGCCCGCGCCATCCGCCAAATCCTCAGAAATACAGCGCATACCACCTGAAGAGCGTTCGGAGTTCAAGATTCAGGAGTGACGGTTTTGTAAAGAGTCCGGGCTGCCGGTGCTGCCGCAAATATGTCCGAAAAGGTTCAAATCCAATTGATTTTGCCTGCCGTTCATGCAACTTACTGGACTGTTTTTCTTTTAAGACAATACCTGAAAGCGAACCGCAGCCATGAGCGCCATATCCGAAGTCATCAACTATACCATGACCCTGACGGCTACAGAAGCCGGCACCGGCTTTTTTGCCTGCGTGCCCGGACCTGAACCGGAGCTGGAGGAGGCCCTGGCCTATTTGCGGCGGCATCCTCTGGACACGTTTATGTTTCGCCACATTCTGGGGGGTTTGGGGCGGTTGCCGCTGGAAAGGGTCCAGACCGCCATGGGGCGGCAGGCCGGGGAGCGCCATCCGGTATTCGACGCCCTGATCCAGGAAGCCGCACAGTGTTATTCCCACTTGTCCCGCATGGGGCCCCGCGTCGATCCGTCCGAGATGGCGCGTTTGGCGCAAAGCTCGCCGTTAATCACCCTGCGCGCCATGACCCGGCCTGAACACCACATCCATAAACGCTGGAATGGTTTGCTGGCCGCCAATCTGAGCACCCATCAATTGCTGCCGGATATTGACCGGGCGCCCCGTCCCTTTCCCTATAACGCCGAAGCGGTGGCTGATCCGGGAGGTGTCTACATTACCCGGATGCTCCCCGAATTTCCGGTTGAACCGGTCGCATCCCCGCCAAAACCTTCCGCCGAAGAGACCGCTGCATCGGCCCTTGAAAAACTTAGGGCCCTGGACCTTCTGGAAGGAACGCAGATGCGCCACCAATCTTCTTTGAGCCCTTACGGCCTGCTGCACAAATGGCGCCTGAAAGTGAACGTGGCGTGCGGTCGGCATCGTTATACCCTTTCAGGTATTCAGACCGCCTATGGCCGGGGGCTTGCATTGGCCGATGCGCGCGCCTCCTATGCCATGGAGATCGTTGAGCGCTGCTCCGGCTTTGCCAATATGGACCGTAACCGTATCCCGGGATATTTGAACGAGCACCGGATCCATTACGGCTCGCGCAGTTCGCTTCAGGAAAAAGGGTTTGCGCCCATCGACCCCAATGCATTTGGTGCGGATGGGCCTTACAATGACGAACCATTGCACTGGATGGAAGGTGTCCGGCGCACAAAAACCCTGGATGAGCCGGTCATGGTGCCGGTGCAGTCCATTTTCTTGTTTGCAAACCTGGACGAGATCGATCTCTATGCCGGACACGGCTCCACCGGCCTGGCCTCGGGCAATACCATGGCCGAAGCCAGACTCAGCGCCCTGATGGAGCTGGTGGAGCGCGACGGCGAAGCCACCCACCCCTTTCATCACGCCCTGTGTTTTCAAATTGAGGCCCGTGATCCCAAAATTGCGGCCCTGATGGAAGATTATCGCGGCCGGGGCATCCGGCTTCAGTTTCAGGACATCAGCCCACCCTACGGCATCCCCTGCTGCAAATGCTATGTCACGGATATGGACGGCCGCATCGTCAAGGGCGCCGCAGCCAGCCTCAACGGCCGGCGGGCGGTCCTCTCCGCCCTGACCGAGACGCCTTACCCCTATCCCTACGGCCCGCCCTCGGGGCCGGGCTTGATGCAGTTGCCGAGACTCATTTTTGAAGAGCTGCCCGATTATTCATCCCCGGATGCGCAGAGGGATCTGGCCCTGGTGGAGGCGCTGCTCATGGCCAACGGTTATGAACCCATCTATGTCGATTTGACGCGCCAGGATCTGCGATTGCCCGTGGTACGGGCGCTTCTGCCCGGTTTTGCCCTTACTGCGGATTTGGACCCCGACGCCCCGGTGCATCCCAGATTGTTCGGCAACTATTTGAAGATGTACCCCTCAATTAAGCAAGGTTCCCGGAATTGCCCCAGAATTGCAAATAAAAATAAAGGCTGCGAAAATTTCAGCTCGCAGAACGATACTTTTCCTTGAAATTTTCTTTTTGCCGGCCTATATGGATTATCGATCAAAGCTATTGAGTTATCTGCTTTTCGCCTCTCCAGCTTAAATAAGCTCCATCTTGACCCTGCTCAGATTTTTTCGAAGTTGCCAATTGCAACAGGCTATAGCTTTGAAGTTACTGTAAAATCAAATTTTTGAATCAAAAGAGAGTCTTGATACCATTGGGAGGATGTTATGACATATTTTAAAATATGTATTGTTATTTTAACGGTCTTTGCTTTTGCCGGTTGTAAAAATGGAGATGAAGAAATTATTGAAAATGTAGACGGTCTTCAAGAACAGGATTTAAACAACTCTGAATTC
>JBFFHG010000666.1:0-3209 GCA_041557055.1 Desulfosarcinaceae bacterium | reverse complement strand
CTGGATGCCGGGCAGACCAATGTGCTTAAAAACCTGGCTGATTTTTATTTGATCGAACAGGAGCGTGTCGAAGATGCCATGCGGCTCTATTTAAAGGCGTTGGAACAAAAATCCGATGATATCGAGTGCCTTTTGGCTATCGGGTTTGTCTGCACACAGTTGGGCAAGGTGGATGATGCTGCTGGTTTTTACCGACGGGTTATCGAAATTGAGCCCTGGAACCGTGCCGCCGCCGAGGCTTTGGAAAAGGTCAAAAATTCAAGTGTTACGTCGGATGCGTCGTTCCGGGACCAGATCGCTTTCGGATAGATCGCCATATGATTGACGCCCAAAAAACGGATAGATGCGGTGGCGAGGGCCTGCACGATGCGCAATGCGCCTTGATGACCGGTCCTGTCGATGCTGAACTGGTGCGCAGGTATTACGACGACGCCGTAGAGTCACGGCAGATACTTGCGGCGGCGGCGTTTTTTGAAAAACTGCTCAATCGCTATCCGGGCAATCAGCAGATCCGAAGTTTGTTCATATCCCTTTGCTTGCAGATTCAACGGTACGGACCGGCGATGGCGGCCATTGAGACAATGCTGGCCTATTCAACTCCGGAAGAGGGCCTTATTGATTCGGCTTTGATGGTTAGGCGCAAAATCGATCCGCGCAAGATCGACTTGAAAGGCAAGGCCGGGTTGACCCTTTCTGTATGCATGATTGTCCGCAATGAGCAATCTTATATGGGGCCCTGCCTGCATTCCATTAAAAAAATCGCTGATGAAATCGTGGTGATGGATACCGGATCAACAGACCGAACGTCGGATTTGGCGTCTGTTTTCGGCGCCTGTGTCCATAACTTCCGTTGGCAGGATGATTTTTCGGCGGCCCGCAACGCCGGCTTGCAAAAAGCCGGCGGAGATTGGATTCTGGTGATTGACGCCGACGAAATCATCGCCCCGGAAGATATGCCGCGTTTGAAAAACTTGATTTGCGAGCATAAAAACCGGCCGACGGCTTTTACCCTGGAAACACGAAATTATACCCACGTGGCCAATTCCCTCAACTGGCATGCCAACAATGGCCGGTATCCGCTCCACGAAACCGGGCTGGGTTGGTTTCCGAGCCAAAAAATCAGACTCTTCCCAAATCTGCCGGGCATCCGATTTCAATACCCGGTACACGAGCTGGTTGATCCATCGGTCAG
This sequence comes from Desulfosarcinaceae bacterium, assembly GCA_041557055.1. Classification (GTDB taxonomy): domain Bacteria; phylum Desulfobacterota; class Desulfobacteria; order Desulfobacterales; family Desulfosarcinaceae; genus JARRKU01. The sequence goes on along the minus strand of JBFFHG010000666.1, from coordinate 2,017 downwards.
GGCAGCGGGACTGCCGATCAAATATGGGGATATTCCCGTCCACCACTATGGCCATTTGAATGAAAATAAGAATCGGCGAAAGGCTGAAGACTATTTCAAAATGGGCTATCAAAAATTGCATCAACTTGGAGATGATGTGGCGGCTTTGCGTGAGCTTGCGGTCCAGGCCGGGCAGTTGGAATATTGGTCTGAATCTTTGATGTTGTGGCGCCGGCTGTTAAAAATTCGTCCCGATTTTATTGAAGCTTTTGTGAATATGTCTGGGGCGTTGTGGCAACTGGGGCGCTATGAGGAGGCGTTGACGGCAGCGCAGAGCGCCATGACGTTGAACCCGGCGATGAAAGAGGCCGGCTATAATTGCGCCATAAGTTTATTGCTGCTTGGGCGGGCCCAAGAGGCGTTATCCATCTTGAGCGCATTGTGCGAAACGTTCCCTGACTATTTGGGGGCTCAGTTCATGCTGGCGTCGTGTCTGGGCTGCATCGGTGATGTTGATGCCAGCAGCCGTTGTTTGCACAAATTAAAAAACACCACAACTGCTGTTGCGGTTATTATGGCCATCCGGGATCTCATAAAACGACTGAGAAACAATGGCCGTGCAAAGTATGCGAATCAATTGGAGCAGGCTGTGGGTCGTTTCGCTCCACGAAATCAGCCGAACGAAATTGACAGGGTATGAGGGCAACCGAACCACATTCCGATACGGATTGGCGTTCAGCTTATGAAAAAGGCCGATCGGCATGCCGTCGCGGCGAACTGAGCCAAGCCGTTCATGCTTTTTTAAGCGCCATTGACCTTAATCCCAAGGCCGCACAGGTGCATCATGATTTGGCTGTTGTCCGGTATCAGGAGGGGCGATATGCGGACGCCTTGAATTCATTTGAAAATGCGATTGCCCTGGATGGACTGATGGCAGCGGCCTGGTTCAACGGCGCAAACACCTTATGCGCCATGAAGCGGCTTGATGAGGCCGTCGTCTGGTACAGGCGCGCCCTGGATTTAAAGCCCGACTTTCTCGCGGCCCATTACAATATGGCGAACACCTGTAAAACGTTGGGGCAACATCAGGAAGCCGTTGAACACTATCGATCCGCACTGCAAATCGACCCGCATATGGCTGAGGCTTACAACAATATGGGCACGCTGCTGTTGGGAAATGGTGCTTTAGATCAAGCGCTGAGCTGTTTCCAACAGGCAATGCGGCTGCAGGTCAATTACGTTCAAGCCATGTACAATTATGGTTTGACCCTTAATCGGTTAGGCCGTGCGGGCCAGGCGGTCCGTTCTGTGCAAGCCTGCCTGGAACTGCAACCTGAAAATGGCGAGGCGTTGGCCCTGCTGGTTTCGTTGTTGCAGCAGACATGCGACTGGCAGGCCCTGTCTCAAGCCGGCCAACGATTGGATCGTTTGAGCGATCAGCAGTTGAGATCCGGGCAAAGCACCTCGGAGTCTCCCTTTTTGGGTTTTACGCGCAACACCGATGCCGGACGGAATCTTTTGATCAGCCGTTCATGGAGCCGACGGCTTGTCCAAAACAATCCATTGCATCGCGCCCGTTTTGCTTTTTCCGGCAACCGCAATCCCCAAAAACGGTTATCTGTCGGATATCTTTCAGAAAGATTTCGCAACGCGGCTACCGCTCATCTGACGGCCGGCATATTCGGCCGGCATGACCGCAGTCGTTTCAAGGTCTATGCTTATTCATGGGGAAAAGATGATGGTGGTTTTTACAGACGGAAAATAGAAAAGGATGTTGACCATTTTATCGATATCAGGGCGCTTTCCGATTTTGAGGCTGCCAATAGAATCAATGATGATGGTATTGATATCCTGGTTGATATGATGGGATGGATGCACGGGCACCGAATGGGAATTTTGGCCCAGCGGCCGGCGCCCGTTCAAGTCAACTATCTGGGATACCCCGGCACAACCGGGGCGCCGTTTATGGATTATATTCTGGCGGATCGCGTGGTCATTCCACCGGAACAACGGCACTATTATTCTGAACAGGTGGTTT
>JBFFHG010000665.1:0-3218 GCA_041557055.1 Desulfosarcinaceae bacterium | reverse complement strand
GAAAAATTTGTAGTAAATCATCATTGGATAAATCTTTAGCAACCATTGGTGTAGTAAATGGACCTCTCAAATTTTCCGATTATTGGATGGACACTAGCTACGGTCCGTTTATCAATTGCAGGATGAATCATGAATCAACAAAGACCGTGATGCACCTATCCCGTTTCCCGAAAAACAACCGGCCGCATGATATTCGCCGGGCATAAACCTGTTTTTCCGGTATACGCAATACGATCCGCATCCTGCCTTTTTTGCAACAGGGGCAAAGCGTGATATCGATTCCGGTCAACTTCACCATCATTTGTTCAATTGATTTTTCTGTCGTAATTACGGTTGCTGTCTGTCCGAGCATCAGCTCGATTTTTGCTATATTGGATTTTTTGTTTCGGTTTGATAGCAAGCCGTAATGCCGAATTCTCACAAACCGCTTGGGCAATACATGCAGCAAAAATCGCCTGATGAACTCCACCGCTTCAATCGTTGTCGGCTCCATCTGGTTGGTTTGCCGGTTCTTGTACTTGAAGGTCACCTTGCCGTTTTTAAGCGATACGATGCGATGATTGGAAATCGCCACCCGGTGGGTATAACGGCCGAGATACTCAAGGACATATTCGGGCTTGTTTATCGGTTCTTTCACATAAACCACCAATTTTTTTGGAATAAAGCGTACTTTTAAGTTCATTGAATTTCTCCAGCTTTTCAAAAGGGGTGATAATGCCGGAAAAATCCAATTCGTCTTTTTCATAAGCCTGTGCCATATAATCGACAAACTTTGCTCGAAAGACCACGCCCAATGCTTGCTCATTAAACAGATATTCATTTTTGCAAGGTATCCAACATGTCCAATCTTCGGCTACGACTCCACCGGGAACTAGACAATGAAGATGGAAATGGGCCTTGAGCAGTTGATCCCAGGTGTGTAATATAGCGATAAAACCGAGTCTGCCGCCAAGACCGTTTGCCGGATTCTTGCCGAAGGTAAGCAGGGTCTCGGATACGGCTTTGAACAAAATGTTCAGCATTATTTTTGTTGAATAAAATGATGGCGTTCAGCTCATGGGGCAGTGTGAAAACGCTATGAAAATACATCACCGGCAGCAACTCGGTTTTTCTTGCTTCAAGCCATCGTTCCCGTGGCATACTCTGACACTTGGGACAATGTCGGTTCCGATATGAATTATAAGCGATTTTTTCGCTGTCGCAATGATCGCATTTTTCAATATGGCCGCCAAGGTATTGGGTCCGGCAGTTCAAAATATCGTAAACAACCTTATATTGATCTGGCAAAAGTGGATATTTTTTCTGATAATCCGCAATATGTTCGCGAAAAATATCAGCCACCTCGACAGTGCCGGTCTGAGCTTTACTTATTCGATCCATTGCCGCCCTCCTTTGTCCCTTGGCTTTTTCAGGCGTGAATAAATCCAGGGGGCTTTTGATCTTTGAAAGTGCCTGACGACTCACATGCAGATATACCATGGTGGAGGATAACGATTTATGGCCCATCAGTATCTGGATCTTTCGGATATCATACCCAGCGTCCAGAAGATGAGTAGCAAAACAGTGCCTGAGCATATGTGGGCCACAGCCTTTAGCGACACCGGCTTTCTTTCTGCCATCCTCATAAATTTTATAAAGGGTTCGCGTCCATAGTGGTTTTCCGGTCTGCGCAGATGGAAATAGCCATTTTTTTGGAGTATAATTTCGGTAATATTTTCGAAGTTCGTTCAACAGCCTTTCTGAAAGCAGGGTATAGCGCTGTTTTGAACCTTTTCCGTCTTCAACTTTGATTAACATCGACTCGCTGTCGACATGATCAGGTCTCAATGCCACAACTTCGCTTGCACGCAGACCAGCTGAATATGTGGTCATCAATATAAGGCGATGTTTTATATTGGCTGGTGCATTAATGACGTTCCATACCTGAGCTGGACTCAAAACAACGGGAAGCTTTCGATTATTCCTTTTGATAGAAAACTTTAAAGATATCTCCTCATCGGCAAGAACGTCATGATAAAAAAAATTCAAAGCCGCTTTGGCAACGCCACAAGTCTTTGGCGCTCGATTCAAATCATTTTTCAAATAGAGCAAGTAATTGTCGACCAATTCTTGCGAAAGCTGATCCGGCGGCAGCCTGTAATGTTTAGCAATACCGGTAACCGCCTGCAAATATCCCTTCTGTGTGTTCTCTGATAGATCCCTTGGCTCCATGGCCTTGATCATTTTTTGACGCAATTCGGTCATGATACACCTCCTGTGTTGATGGTTAAAATGAAGGTGTCTCTAATATGATTAAGGATTTAAGAAAAGCTATGAGGGAAAAAGGAAAAAAGATCGGATAGAGAAAACTACCGCGAAGCGGTTTCGTTCAACGAACATTATGTCTACTTGCCGCAAGGCTACGCTCCCTTTGGCTGTCAACTTCGTCCGTGGGTGTTCGCCCGTCCGCCCCAGGGGCTCCCAATAAGAATTGAATCGATTATATAAAAACAAAGCGGCGGTTAAAGAAGAATTCGTTTCTCTAAACCGCCGTCAATTATGATTTTTAGCTTAATGCGTCAAGGGCAGATCTGACCCCTTTTTCTCTCTTTTTCTCTGTTGATTTGGTTCCCATGGTGATTCTCCTACCCGCCCTACACTAATTTTTCAAGGGTAAGGTGTCTCACCTACATTGGCACAGAGGGAATGCTGAATATGATCAACTCAGAACTGAAATTTATAAGCTTAATTCAAGCGACGAATTTAAAAGTAAAATAATTGAACTTGAAAAGGAAAGTAAATAGGAGGGAACTCGGGAACGGGTATTGATATATTGATAAGGGGGGGCATGGGGACGTTCTAAACTTTTTAACTTAACTGCACAAACGCTTATTTGGCGGCGGTATGCGAAGATTGATTTCTTCTTAAGTCGCCGGTTAAAGAAGAAGTTTATCCTCCCAAACCGCCGTCTATCAATGCTTTTAATCAGCATGAGTCAAGGGCAGACTTGACCCCTATTTTTCCATACTTTCCAGTATTCTTTTATACTTTAGTAGATAAACATTACCCTTATTTTCAGCGATAGCTTTCTCGATATCAACCTCGCCATCTTCTTTTCTATATTTATCTATTAGTTTCATGAAGTTTTGATATGTGTCGCCTCCTGCTGCATCTAACTCTTTAACAAAATTCTCGATATTTGCCTTTTCAACCAAAGGATGTAATTGACATTTTACATT
>JBFFHG010000664.1:0-3218 GCA_041557055.1 Desulfosarcinaceae bacterium | reverse complement strand
GTGAATGATAATGGTGAGCAGGGCCACCAGCACAAAGGGAATGGTTCCGGGCAGGTACAGATAATTGATGGCGCCGTTGACACCGCTATAGCCGAGAATGTCCGTAAAGGCGATACGATGCCCTGCCAGGAAATCTTTGAGTCCGAGTTCGGGGACGCGGGTGATCACCAGAATGGCGCCAATCAGAATGTAGGGCAGCCATGCCTTGAACTGACTCATATGCGCCTTGAATTGAGTGGAATTGGCCCCCTGGATTTCACCGGTCCAATCCGGTTCCCACCGGCTTTCGGGGCCAAAATCCCAATGATCCCGGGGCAAACAGAACCCTTTCCTGGCGCCGAAGACAATAACCCCCAAGCCGATAAGGCCGCCGATGAGAGCGGGGAATTCGGGCCCTGCGAACCAGGCGAAGAAAAGGTAGGGAAAGCCGAATGAAAAGGCCGCGAACACGCAGAACTTCCAGGCCTTGAAACCATCGGACCACCGACGCCTGGGGCCGAAGAACCGGGTGATGAATCCCAGCATAAAAATGGGTAACACAAAAATCATGACCAAATGCATAAGCGTGACCCAATGCCCAATGACCGCGTTGAACTGTTCCGCAGAAGTGAAATTGAGATCGGGCACCCCCGTGTCCACGGCCTTTTGGGCCAGGGGCTGAACATACTTGAGGCCCAGAATAATGGGGGTGCCCACCGCGCCGAACGATACGGGAAAGGAGTTGAAAACAACACAAATGACCGCCGCCGCCAGGGGAGGAAACCCCATGGAGAGCAGCAGGGGCGCCGCCAGGGCCGCCGGTGTGCCAAAGCCGGCCGCACCCTCGATAAAGGCCGCGAACATATATCCGATGATAATGGCCTGCACCCGCCGATCGCCGGAAATGTTCTGCATCCCGTGCTGAATGGTTTCCATCCCGCCGGAATATTTGAGGGTATACAGAATAATGATGGCGCCGAAGACGATGATCAAAATACCGATGGCCGTGATCACGCCTTGGATGGACAGCGCCGTCACGTAGCCCAGGGGCAGTTTCCACCCCGCCACGGCCCCCATGGCGCAGGCGAGCCAAGCCACGGGCATGGCCCTGGTGGCGGGCCAGCGCATCCCAACCATGAGTATCAGGGCGATAGCAATGGGGATGGCCGAAATGAGCGCGAGAGCACCAATAGACATAGTATCCCTCCTATTGTGAGAATAATGATAGAATGGTGGGAAAAAATCAGCCGCTTAACTCCCAATAAAGAGGAGGAAATGCATCGCGCACTGACCGGCGATATTGCCTCATAATGCCGTCCCGGAATTAATTGGTATACCCATCATTGGTACTACCAATAACCTTGACACCCATATCCGAAAAATGATAGACAATGTCAAGAAAAAAATCAGGGATTGGCGAAACAGTTGACTTTTTCTACAATAACATATTGTTTTAAAGTTCTTTATCGTCCAAAACGACTTACCCGAACACCATTGGGGACAGACAGATGATACCTGAAAAACAGATGCCGGACAGTGGTGTCACGATTGGTCTTTTTAAATACCATTAGACCAATAGAGATACCACCCGCTGCTGGATACCGGTAAAATACCGGTCCGATGTATCGATACAACGAAAACGACCATCTGCCCAGAAGGAAGAACCGCCATGCGAAGTTATCCCCCCAAGCCCCGAAAAGTGTATTTTTTCGGCACCTGTCTCATTGATGCGGCCTACCCGGATACCGGTATTGCCGCCATCCGTCTCATCCATCGGGAAGGGGTCAAGGTTGTGTTTCCGCCGGGACAGTCCTGTTGCGGGCAACCCGCCTATAACTCAGGCTTTCCGGAGGAGGCCCGGGAGGTGGCCCGGCAGCAGCTCCGCGCCTTTCCCAAGGCGTGGCCCATCGTGGTTCCGTCCGGTTCCTGCGCCGGCATGATGCGGCACCACTACCCCAAACTCTTTGCAGATGATCCGGACCTGATGAAAATCCGGCAGTTTTCGGATCGCATCTTCGAGTTGACCGAGTTTCTGGTCCGCGTATTGAACATTCGCCTCACGGACCAGGGGGCGCCCGTGACCGTCACATGGCATTCCGCCTGTCACGCGGCCCGGGAAATGGGCGTTATCGAGGATTCCAAATCATTGTTGCGCCAGTTGAAAAACGTTGAATTGGTGGAACTGGAGCGGGAACACGAATGCTGCGGCTTCGGCGGCACCTTTTCGGTGAAGCGGCCCGATGTGTCCGCCGCCATGGTGGCCGACAAAACAGCGGATATTCGCCGCACCGGCGCTTCTCGCGTCATTTCCGGCGATTGCGGGTGCCTGATGAACATTACGGGTGCCCTGGACAAACAACGGGTCCCGATTAGCGGGCATCATATCGCAAAATTCATATGGGAGAGGATCAATGGCTGAGCATACGGATTTTGACTTTACGGCAAATATCGACCACTCCCTGAAAAACGAACGGATGCGGGCCAACCTGAATTTCGCCATGACGAACATGGCGAAAAAGCGGCAGGCCCTCTTTTCCGATGAAGATCAATTCGAACACCTCCGCTCCCTGGCGCAGGAATCCCGGCAACGTGCGCTGAATCATCTTCCCGAAATACTGGTCCGGCTGGAGGAAAACTGCACCAAAAACGGCATCCGGGTTCACTGGGCATGGGACGCCGCCGAGGCCTGCCGGACCATTCTGGACATCAGCCGCGCCCACGGTGCGAAAAAGATGGTCAAAGGCAAGTCCATGGTCTCCGAGGAGATCCACCTCAACCGCTACCTGGAGGAACACGCCATGGAGGTCATGGAAACGGACCTGGGCGAGTACATCCTTCAGCTCGCAGGGGAAAAACCCTCCCACATCATCGTGCCGGCCATCCACAAGAACCGTGAGCAAGTCGCCCAACTGTTCCACGAAAAAATCCCGGGCACCCCTTACACCAATGAGCCGACCGAACTTACCAAAATCGCCCGGGAGGTGTTGCGACGCAAATATTTCGAAGCGGATATCGGCCTATCCGGCGTCAACATGGCCATCGCCGAAACCGGAACCCTGCTCCTGGTGGAAAACGAAGGTAACGGCCGCATGTGTACCACGGTCCCGCCGGTCCACATCGCCGTAACCGGCATCGAAAAGGTTGTGGCCAAATTCAGCGACGTACCGCCCATCCTGCGTCTGCTCACGGGTTCGGCAACGGGTCAGGGCATCACCACCTACGTCAACATGCTCTCCGGC
>JBFFHG010000663.1:0-3223 GCA_041557055.1 Desulfosarcinaceae bacterium | reverse complement strand
TGAAGCCCCACGGAAATCGGGGCCCATCCGGGCAATCAACCCATGGTACACGTTTATATTCAGGAATTGAACAATTTAAAAGAAAAGTATAAGGTCGGTTCAATAAAACCATTAACCTTATTTTTATGACCACTTTTTATACCTGATTCAGGACCTAATCAATGGAGAGAAGTCCGATGGTTAAAGTAGGCATAATCGGCGGCTCGGGTCTGGAAGATCCCGACCTGCTCAATGGGGCTCAAAAGATGGATGTTGACACGCCTTTTGGTCCGCCTTCCTCACCGCTGACCTGCGGGCGGCTCAACGGGGCTGAGGTGGTGATGATTGCCCGGCACGGCCGCACCCATCAGTTCAGTCCCAGCCAGGTCAACTACCGGGCCAATATTCGCGCCCTCAAAGACCAGGGGGTGACCCATATCCTGGCCACCACGGCCTGCGGCAGCCTGCGCGAGGAGATCGGCCGGGGAGATTTTGTGGTCCTGGACCAATTTATCGACCTGACCCGCCATCGTAAAACCACCTTTTTCGATTCCTTTGACAAGGGCCCCCGGCACACCCCCATGGCTGAGCCCTTTGACCCTCAACTGCGCAGCGCGTTGCTGAAAACCGCCGGAGAGTTGCATCTGAAGTCCCATGAACGCGGCACCGTGGTCACCATTGAAGGCCCACGATTCTCGAGTAAGGCCGAATCCCACATGTTTCGCATATGGGGTGCGGATGTGATCAATATGTCCATTGCGCCTGAAGCCATTCTGGCAAATGAGATTGAGATTCCCTATGCCGCCGTGGCCATGTCCACCGATTACGACTGCTGGAAGGAAGATGAAGCACCCGTCACCTGGAATGAAATCCAGGAGGTTTTCGAACAGAACGCCTCCAATGTGATCCAATTGCTCCTGAACACCATTCCCAAAATAAAAAAATGAGGTGAATTAATGGATCTCAGAGAGAAAATCCGTTCAATCCCCCACTGGCCCATTGATCCGGTGACGTTTCGGGACATCACCACGCTGCTGCAAGACCCTGAAGCTTTTAAATGGTCGTGTGACAAGTTTTACGACCGTTACAAAGATATGGGGGTTGAAAAAGTGGTGGGTATTGACGCGCGCGGTTTTCTTTTCGGCGCGGTGCTGGCCTATAAACTGGACGTGGGTTTCACGCCGGTGCGCAAAAAGGGCAAACTGCCCCCTCCGGTGATCAGCCAGGAGTACACCCTGGAGTACGGCACCAATATGGTTGAAATCAGCCAGGACGGCATCCGGCACGGTGAAAAGGTGGTCATCGTGGACGACCTGATCGCCACCGGCGGAACAGCCGCCGCCGCGGTCAATCTGGTGGAGAAAATGGGGGGGCAAATTTTGGAGTGCGCTTTTGTGATCGATCTGTCCGATCTCAAGGGCAAGGAAAAGCTCAACGGCTATAGCGCATTCTGCCTGGTCGAATTTGAAGGGGAGTAATTCCGGTTTATAGCGGTTCATATCATTTTGTTTTGATTGAATGTCAATGGTGTGACAATTGTTACATCTCTCAAAAATTTGAGGTGTTTTTATGCAGGTAGACGGCAAACAGATGCGCCCCATCTGGTTTGAGGATGCAACCCAGCAGGTTCAGGTGATTGATCAGCGCCGGTTGCCCCATGAACTGGCGGTGATGACCCTGGACAGCGTGGACCGGGTTATTTACGCCATTGAGGAAATGGTTGTCCGTGGGGCCCCGTTGATCGGCGTCACCGGCGCCTGGGGGGTGCTGGTGGCCTTAAGGACCACACCCCATGAGCAAGGGTTTTTGGAAGCGTGCCGGCGTATCCGTCAGGCGCGGCCGACAGCGGTGAATTTGGCCTGGGCCGTGGACCGTGTGCAGGCCAAAGTGCTGCAATCCCAAGGGGCGGACCGGCGGATGATGACAGCCCGGCAGGAAGCCGGCATGATTGCCGAAGAGGAGGCGGACAACTGTCGCCGCATCGGAGAGCATGGCGCTGAGCTGATTGCCGACATCAGCAAAAAAAAGGGGGGGCGGCCGGTGAATGTCCTGACCCATTGCAATGCCGGCTGGCTGGCCTGCGTGGAGTGGGGCACAGCCACGGCACCGGTCTATGTGGCCCATGAAAAAGGAGTGGATGTGCATGTATGGGTGGACGAGACCCGTCCCTTGAATCAGGGGGCCCGGCTGACGGCCTGGGAATTGGGGCAGGGCGGCATTGGGCATACGGTGATCACCGATAACGCCGGCGGCCATCTCATGCAGCATGGCATGGTGGATCTGGTCATTGTGGGAACCGATCGGACCACATACACCGGTGATGTGGCCAACAAGATCGGCACCTACCTTAAAGCCCTGGCCGCCAGGGATAACAATCTCCCCTTTTATGTGGCCTTGCCCTCTTCCACCTTTGACTGGCGGATGCGCGACGGACTCAAAGAGATTCCCATTGAAGAGCGCGATCCGGATGAAGTCCGGTTCGTGCAGGGAAGCACCTCCAGGGGGATGGACCGGGTTCTGATTACACCCCGGGAGAGCCGGGCCGCCAACCATGCCTTTGATGTGACCCCGGCCAGACTGCTGACCGGCTTTATTACGGAACGCGGTATCTGTGCGGCCAATGAAACAGCCATCCTTGATTTGTTTCCGGAGAAAGGAACAGGGAACCATTTTCACCATGCTGACTGAATTGGAAAAAAAGATTATCGCCGCCATTCAAGGTGATATGCCCATTGTGGCGCGGCCCTATGCTCAAATCGCTCAGTCGTTGGGCATTGCGGAAGATCAACTGCTGACAGTGCTCAAAGACCTGGTGGCCCGGGGTGTTATCCGTCGTTTTGGGGCCACTTTGCGCCATCAGAAATCAGGTTACAGCGCCAATGCCATGACCGCCTGGGTGGTGGAAGAAGACCGTATGGATGACGTCGGCCGCATTATGGCCTCTTTCAAAGAGGTTTCGCACTGCTACCGTCGCGATCCCACCGGTGACTGGAAGTTCAATCTCTATACCATGATTCACGGAAGAGATGAGGCCCATTGCCGCGCCACTGCGGCAAAGATGGCCGGCAAAGCCAATGTTCGCCAGTACCAATTGCTCTTCAGCCGGCGTGAATTGAAAAAGACATCAATGACGTACTTTGCCAGCAACGATATCTGATTTTCGATCCCTTTGATTGGAAGCGGGTTTAAAATCTTCAATCAAAAGGGCACTGGCGAGCCGGAGGGGGCCGGCCCCGGCCATTGA
>JBFFHG010000662.1:0-3226 GCA_041557055.1 Desulfosarcinaceae bacterium | reverse complement strand
TCCACCGCAACCTGGCCGCTGAAAACATGCAGCACCTGATGCTCAATGAATCCCAGGCGCTTTTGGACGCATTGGAGGTCGTGGCCGATAATTTGATCGCTTATTGCAAAATTGCCCTGGGTCTTGGCGCCGCCGGTATTTTCCTTTCCATTCCAGCGGGTTCCGAGATAATCACCCGGCACCAATTTCTCATCTTTGTCAAACCCTTTGCCCAAAAAGTTCTTAAAGCCATCGAAGATATGGGGGCCATGACCACCTTGCATGTGCATGGCAACGAGCTGTTTTTCGAAGATGTTCTCGATATGCCGGCGCCCATATTCAACTGGTGGGACCGGGGGCCGGCCGGCCCCTCCCTGGCAAGCGTGCTGGATCGGATTCCGGGATGCGTAATGGGTGGCATCGATCAGACCCTGGTGGCCAGGCGCACCCGCGCCTTTCTAAAACAACATGTTCAAGAGGCCTTACAACTCGGCGGCCGGGAAAGATTCTTTCTGGCCAACGGTTGCAGCATCGATACCTGGGTCTATCCCGGGGCTGTGGAGACCATGGTGCAGGCGGCGCATCAGCCGGCGGGCTGAAAAAAAGGTCGTTTTCAGGCATATCTTCATCCGCCATCTGATAGACGGCATTGGATGACCCTGACTCAGGATAGCGTCGCGCTTTGCCTGCCGCACCCGGACTTTCAGCGCCGGCATCCGATGCATTTGATTTCAATCACCGCGTTTTTCGGCAGGGCTTTAACCGCTATGACAGCCCGGGCGGGTTTGTGGGAATGGAAGAACTCTGCATATATGGCATTGAATGCTGCAAAGTCGTTCATATCCGTTAAAAAAACATCCACGGACGCCACTTGGGATACATCACAATCTGCGGCCGCCAGTACGGCATTCAGATTGGCCAGCGCCTGGCGGGCCTGGGTGTCCAAATCCGGACCTGCCAGGTCTCCGGTTTGGGGGTCAAGCCCTATCTGCCCGCTGACGAAAACCAGATCTCCTGCAACAACGCCTTGGGAATAAGGGCCGATGGCGGCCGGTGCCGATTGGGTTTGGATGGTTGAAAGCATGGGGTCTCCTTTTAACAGGTGAGATGAAAACAAGCCGCTACCCGCTGGTTGGTCTGTTTGCGCCGGTTGAATTCCCGGGCGGCCGATTTGGTTCGGGCGGTCACCAGTTCAATGCCCTGGTCCGCCAGTGCTTCCACAAGATCTTTTTTGATGCGCATCAGACCGTAGATGCCTGTTCCGGCGACGATGACATTGGGGTTGGTCGCCGCCAGGTCCTGGATATCATTCAATTGCAGCCGATGGCCGGCGGCCCGGCGCCAGGCATCCGCCACCCGTCCATCGGGATATATCATCAGATCGGTCGTATAGGTCCGTTGGTCGATAATCATCGATCCGAAGGTACACTTTTCAATCATGGTTGACACCTCCGCTTAAGTTTAGAGTCAAAAGGCCGAAGATTACAATTGAAAACCGAAAGTTGAGTGAATAATCTTATGGTGGCTTGCCGCCACAGCCGTTGGGAGTTACCACCATGCCGCCGTCTGTCCCAAACGACACGTTTCATGGCGATCTATTGGCCGCGCCCAAGATCGATTTGTCACTTCTGGAAAAGAGCAACCTGATCGAGAGCACCCAATGGGCCAATGAATTCAGCTATTCACATGTAAAGAAACTGGCCGCTTTTATGAATGTCTACCAAGTCCCCAAAGAGACCCTGCTCTTTTATGAAGGGGACAAAAATGCCTATCTGGTGCTGATTGTCAAAGGCCAGGTGTGTGCGGTCAAGTTCGACTCCCAGCATAACCCCAGGCGCATTGCGACCCTGGGGGTCGGCAAGACCATCGGTGAAATGAGCATCATCGATGGAGAACCCAGGTCTGCCTCCGCGGTCACCGCCACGGATGCGACCCTGATGGTGATGACCATGGATAATTTTAATCGCCTATTAAACGAGTGGCCCCGGGTGGCGGTCATCCTGGTGCTCAAGATCGCCAAGCTGATGAGTCAGTATCTTCGTCAAACCAGCGGCCGCCTGATCGATCATTTGGAAAAATAAAACATCTCCAAAAAACGTTCAATGCATTTTTTTCACAGGGCAACCAAAATCCATCCGGTGCCCTTGATTGCCATGAAGATGAATACGGCTGCCCGGCAGGCCGGTTTTGTTGTTTTGACTTCCGGATGCTTTTAAGGGTATAGAATCAAAAATTTATACACCAATGCAATGTGAGTGATGTGTACCTTTATCGCCTGCTAATTTTAGCCGTAACGGCAGCCGTTTGCCTGGCATGCGCCTCCGGACCTGCACAACAGAGGCCACCCAAAGATGTTCGGCTGAGCATTCGTCATCTCAACAAAGGGACAACTTACTACACCAAGGGTTGTTATCCCAAAGCGCTTCAGCACCTTCAAGAGGCCCACGAACGTTTTGCGGCCGCCGATCACCTGCAGGGCACGGCCGATAGTCTCAACAGCATGGCCAATACCTATTACCGGTTGGGTTCTTTTCAGAGCGCGCTCACCGTCTATGACGAAGCCATCGCCCTTTTTGGACAACTGGGTCAAAAGTCCGGGCAGGTTCGGGCCCTGGCCAATAAATCCGCCGCTCTGATTGCCGGCCAAAAGCTGGATGAGGCATCCGTGGTCCTTGATCAGGCTGATGAAATCGCAGGCGGGAAAAACATTCTGGCCGCCCTGCGGTTGAAGACCAGGGCCATGCTGGGCATTGCGCATAACGATTTCAAGGGTGCCGAAGCCCTGTTGCTCAGGGCGTTGGATGCGGCCCCGCAAGCCGATCAGTTGCTATTTGCCGATATTCAATACACCATGGGGCACCTTATGCTCACCATCCGGCATCCGGAGCGGGCCGCGGCCCACCTTGAAGCCGCATTGAAAATCGACCGCGCCATCGGTGCATATTACAGCACCGCCCTGGATCTGGCCGCTTTGGGGTCCTGTTACGATGACATGGCCAGGCACGCCGAGGCTGTCGGTTATTTCAAACGCAGCCTGAAGATTTTTGCTTTGTTGCAGGCGGCGCCTAAGGTGCAGTGGGTTCTTCCCCGGTTGGAGCGCAATGCCGAAAAATCAGGCCTGAATATCCAGGCCGCATTGCAATGGGCGGCGCAATGGACGGCCGGCCAAAGAGAAGCCAATATTTGTCGTTGATCGGGTTTTAAAAGAGAAACGGCTAATCGATAAATCGAATAGCCGTTAAGGAGG
>JBFFHG010000661.1:0-3231 GCA_041557055.1 Desulfosarcinaceae bacterium | reverse complement strand
TGTATCTGCATACAGGGTGCGCATTTCACATCGATGCCACACCAGGCCGCTGGTTTTGTCGCGCACATAGGGGCTGTTGCCGTTACATGATTCTGCTATAAATGGTTTGGGTCTCACGTTACACCCCTTTAAAAACAATACAACAGTTGGTTCCGCCGAAACCAAAAGCATTGGAAAGAATCATCTCATGATCGAACCGCCGGGCCATATTGGGTACCACATCCATATCGTCAAATTCCGGGTCGGGGATATGGTTGGCTGTGGGAAGCACAATGCTGCGCCGCATGCCCTCGATGCCCAGGGCGGCTTCAATGGCTGCCGCCGCTCCCAAGGTGTGGCCGATCTGGGACTTGTTGGCGGATATGGGCAGATTCTTAAGATGGTTGCCGAACACCTCTCGCAGGCACGCCACCTCGGTGGCGTCCCCCTTGAAAGTGGAGGTGCCGTGAGCGTTGACGCACTGAATGTCACTGGGCTCAAGCGCCGCATCCTCGATGGCCTGGCGCATGGCATGGATAATGGTTTGCTTGCATGGCAGGGTGAAGTGATGAGCGTCCGAAGTCCAGCCAATACCCATGACTTCCGCTTTGGGATTGAGTCCCAGGGCATGAATGGTTTCATCCGCGGCCAATACCAAGACGGCGCCGCCTTCAGCCAGCACAAATCCCCGGCGATCAATGCTGAAGGGCCTGGATGCCTGTGACGGGTCTGTATGGGCACGATCCCTGGGCCCCACTTTGACCGTGGCCCAGATATTGGCGAAACCTTGTATGATTTCCGGAATCAGGCAGGTTTCCACGCCGCCTACCAGCGCAAAATCACAATCGCCGTCACGAATCATACGGGCGCCGAGGGCGATGGCGTGATTGCCCGAAGCACAGGCCCCCTGGGGCGAAAAAATGGGGCCTGTAAATCCCAGCAGCATGCCGGCTTTGCCGGCCGGCACGTTGGCGCAGAGGTTGGGCAGCAGGTAGGGGCTGACTTTGGTGGGGCCGCTGTTGAGATAATTGTTCATGGCGACACGATACGCATCGGTGCCGTTCAAAGCCGAGCCGATGAGACAGGCGGTTCGAGGGCCTGTGACATCATCAATGGCAAGACCTGCGTGGAACAGGGCCTGCTTGCACAACGCCATGGTTAAAAAAACGAATGCGGCGTTCCAGTTGCACGCATCTTTCCTGTCGATAAAATCGTATTCCTGGGCGCTCCAGTCGGGAATTTCCCCCACAACGTTGCTGCGCGAATCCACCTTGCAGCGGGTAAGGCGACGAAAGCCGGTCTCCCCCTGAACGGCCCGCCGCCAGGTTGTGGGGAAATCTTTTCCCAGGGCGGTGGCTGTCTCGTATCCGATAACGAACACACGTCTGTTCTTGGGCGCTTTCATATGTTGGCTCTTAAATCATGGCTCATCGCTGATGGTTGCCGGTACCTCGGTTATATATCTTCATCGGGTTACAATTGAAAACGCAAAGTCATCAAACAACTCGTTGCAATGACATCATGATGTTTTTCTGAAGACGGCACAGGCGTTGCAGCCGCCAAAACCAAATGCGTTCTTTAACACATATTCTTGAGAAAGCGAACGACCTGTTGCAGTAGCGATATCGATTTCAATTTCAGGGTCCGGCTGATAGTTGATTGTGGGAAGCAAGATCTGCTGTTCCATGGATTTCAGGGCGAAAATGGTCTCAATGGCACTGGAAGCGCCCATGCAGTGACCGATCATGGATTTGTTGGCCGTGATCGGCGGAAGGTGCCCCTTGAACACCTCCCGCAGGGCGTCGTATTCGATTTTGTCGCCGACGCGGGTGGCGGCGGCATGGGCATTGACAGCATCGATTTGATCCGGCCCTATTCCTGCGTCGGCAATACTTTCGGCGATGCAGCGCCGCACGGTTTCAAAGAAGGGTGCCACAAAATGATGGGCGTCGGAGGTCATGGACCATCCGGCCATCTCCGCATGGACGGTCAATCCGTTGGCTCTGGCAAATTCGCCGCCGGCCAAGATGATGCATCCGGCCCCCTCGGAAATAACGAAACCGCGCCGGTTGATGGAAAAGGGGCGGCTGGCTCCCTGGGGCGGCGCTTGCGGCGCCCCCTCCTTGGGAACATAGGCGCCGTTCATGGTGGCGAATCCGGCCACAATAGGTTCCACCAGAGCAAAGTCCACGGCGCCGCATATGGCCACATCGGCCCGGCCTTGTTGGATGATCATGGCACCCATGATCATGGCGGTCAGTCCGGTGGCGCAGGCTGTAATGGTGGCGCAAATGGGCCCGGTCGCGCCGGTCAGCATGGAGACCTTGCCGCCCACCATGTTGATGCATGAATTGGGATTGACGCAGGGTAAAGGCAGTTTGCCGCCGCCCATGAGGTTGCGGTCCGCCGCAAGCACCGCATCCAAGCCACCCACGGCGGAGCTGTAGGTCACGGCCACCCGGGGCGCCAAATCAGGGGTGATCTCCAGGCCACAGCCCGCCAATGCCCTTTGAACCGTCAGCAAGGCGTATTTAAAAATGGGGGAGGGCCAGCGGGCTTGTTCGCGGGGTTTCAGAAAAGGGTAGGGCAGATGGTCTATTGGTTCAACCTGCCCGGCAATGCGAACGGGAAAATTGTCCGTCAGTTCAAAACGGGTCAACGGGCCGATACCGCTTTGTCCGTTTACAGCCCTTTGCCATTGGGTATCCAGGTCGATGCCCAGGGGGGAAACAGCATCATAACCGAGAATGACCACGGGTGAGACAGATGTCATGCGATACGGTTCCGTTGTCCGTTTGCCATGCGGAAAGACCCGGGAAAGGACTTGATAACGGGCCGCGAGCCAACCCTGTCACCAGGGAATAAACTGGTAGAGCTTGGCGAACATTTCATATATTTCGATCCAGTTTTGCAGATCCTTGGTGCTGCGCATGTGGGCTCGCTTATTGACCATGACCCAGCTCATGTGGGCCGCGCCATCCTTGCAGGTGCTGCAATCCCGGGTTTCAGAGGTGCAACAGCGATGCATGGTTTGCAGGTCCGATGCCCAGCGGATAAAATTCGTCAACCGCTTGGGTTGCGGGTTGCGCTTGTCCAGCGGGGCGGTGACCGAGGGACACGCCATCCAGCCGAATTTACGTCCCAGCATTTTACCGGTGGTGATAATTTCGTGGTAATATTTGGATGAGATCACGGTGTGCGGATACTTGTCCAGCATTGTATCCATCTCGCCGCGGATGGCGATCAACTCTT
>JBFFHG010000660.1:0-3233 GCA_041557055.1 Desulfosarcinaceae bacterium | reverse complement strand
GTTGACGGTCGGGCCGAAGATAACGGCCTCCAAAGCGCCATAGATCCAGATAGTTATATTGCTGCTGTTGAACGGCGCCTGGCCGGGGGAAGTTCCGCTGTTGTCACGGAGTCGAGACTCTACATGAATCAAGTCTACGGCATGTCCACCAAGTATGATTCCGTCAATATCGTCGAGATAGGGTACTATCTTCGGTACTGATCGGGTTTAAGATCATGGGGGGCAAGGCGTTCAATCGTTGATGAATTTAAAGTAAGGGCGTGTTTATACATGATAGGGCTGTCGGCCACAATCACCCAGGAGCCATCATGAGGAAGATCTCCTTCAGAATAGCATTGGTTGGCAAGGCCTTTGGCTGTCTGATTCAATTCGTTTTATTAAACCCGCCCCTGCTGCACGCCTTGGATATCTGCGACACACCGCTGGAAACCGCCATTGTCACCGCCCCGCCAATCATCATGTTTGTTCTCGACAATTCCGGTAGTATGAACGTGGAATTTCAGACCGGAGAGGCTCAGGGGCTCTTTAACGGCGCCCACTACCTGTTTCCGGACAACGCTTATGTGCCCGGTCCTGATCATCAATACGGTTCAGGGCACGCTTTAAGTGCGTCGGATCGCCTTTTATGGCGTTCGCAATGGGCTGGGTGCAACGCCCTTTACTATTCGCCCCAAAGGATCTATCAACCCTGGCCCGGTACAACGCGCTATGCGTTTGTTCCGGCCGACATGCATCGACCGGCCTCCGATCCGACGATAAGTGGTGCCGGCGCTGTGACAATGGCGCTGGCATCGGAATTCTTTTCGATTTACGCCGGTTCGGAGCGAATCGGAGTGACCAACGCGCACTATTTTATTCATCAAGATGCCGATGGCAATGGCCGTTGGGATGGTGGCGAACCCGTTTATCTGGTTACCTGGGAAGATTATGATCAAGACGGGCTTGTGGACCTGAGCGGTGATTTGAAAAATGATCGGCGCAGATATTTCAGGCTGCAGGACGATGGCGACGGCCTGCTGGAAGATAACGAACTTGTGGTGGTTGCAGACAAGGACGAAAAGAATTCAATTAGACCGGCGCTATATGATTCAGACGGAGAATTTATACGCTATATGACGGATAGGGAGGAATTGCAGAATTTTGCCAATTGGTTCACCTATTACCGTCGCCGGGAATTCGCCGCCAAAGCCCTTGTGGCTGAATCTATGACGAAATTGAAACGGGTGGTCGTCGGACTCTATGCCGTTAATGGCGCCCCCCGTCTTGAAGCCCAACCCATCGGCGTTGTCCGATCAGATGAAAATGATGATTCGGATGAAGATCGGACCGCAAAATTACTTGAGGCCCTCTATGGGATGAAGCGTTCAGGGGCTACGCCCCTGCGGAATGCATTGGATCAGGTGGGGCGCTACATGCACAAGAGCCGTGCATCCAACCTTGGCCACTCCCCGTTCTTTGCCGCCGATAGCGGCGGCGGTTGTCAACAAGCGTGCGCAGTCATCGTCAGCGACGGATTTTGGAATGGGACCTATGCCGGCGTCGGCAATGCCGACGGCGATGACAAAGAACCCTATGCGGATGCATGGTCCGATACCCTGGCGGATATTGCCATGACATATTATGAAACCGACCTGGGACCCGATCTTCCCGATCAGGTCCCGGCCACGGCGTGCGATGGGGCTGTCCATCAACATATGAATACCCATGTCCTTTCATTCGGCCTGCAGGACAACTCCGACAGCGACACGGTCATCACTGATGGCGGGCTCTCAAACCCTTGTATCCGCGAAGAGCTGTCCATGAATATCCATTGGCCCCAACCGTCAGGGGTGTTGGGGTTGGAAGCTCAAGGGGCTGCTCCTGCGGATACGCAGATTTTAACGGAAAACAGCACTGTTGCGCTTCTGGATGATCTCAAGCACGCCGCCTTGAACGGACGGGGGCGATACTTCAGCGCCGCATCCGCACAGATACTCAATCGCATATTGCCTGGTGGAATAGTGACTGAAATAAGCGCGCAGACCAGCGCTGCCGGCTTGGCTGTCAATAGTATCGAATTGACAGCGGATACCAGGATATTTCAGGCTCGCTACCACACAGCGGACTGGAGCGGAGAGATCTCGGCCTATTCGCTGGACAGACAGGGCGACCCGGCATATGGGGCCGAATTGTGGCGTGCCTCTGAATATCTCAACGTGGATGCGCAATCCGGTGAACTTTGGGATCAACGGCGCATTGTAACCTATGGCGGCCGCTGGGCCGATCCCCAGGGTGTTCCATTTCGATATGCGCAGATGTCCAATGGACAGTTGGCAGCCCTGGGTTCCAATCTGATTAACGGATCGGCGGCCGATTCCCATGCCAGGGATCTGATCGATTATATTCGCGGCAAACCCTTTGAAAAATTTCGTGACCGCCAAACACTGCTGGGAGACATTGTGCACAGCACGCCGGTACTGTTCGGCCGCACGTTGTTCGCAGGGGCCAACGACGGCCTGCTGCACGCCTTTGACGCAGAAACAGGAAGAGAACGGTTCGCCTTCCTGCCGGCCTTGATTTCAGGTCACCTCAACGCCCTCAGCGACAAGCACTATGCAGATCATCACCGATACTATGTGGACGGCCCCCTTTATATCGGTGAGGTGCAAACAGGAAATTATCAGCGCAATACCTATCTGTTGGGCGGTTTGGGAAAGGGCGGCAAAGGATATTTCTGCCTGTTGGCGGGCCGGCGCGAAAGGGCTCAAACCCGACACGGCCCTGGCGATTATCACTGGACGTTTCATGTGGATGATCTCGACGGGAAGAGCTCGGAAGCACAGGTGGGGGAGATGGTGCGATGGGAGTATCCGCGGCCGGACCCATCAAATGATCATATGGACAATAACCGGGACGGGTTTGTGGACGAACCCGGCGAATATGATCCCGATGTGGGCTACAGTTACAGCCAGGCATATGTCGTGAACGCCAATGCCGGTGAAAACGAACACAGGCCGGTGGTTGTTTTCGGCAACGGCTATGCCAGCGACAGCCAAAAGGCCGCTCTCTACATTTTAGCCGCTGATAGCGGTGAAATTCTTCGTATCATCGACACTGGCGCGGCCGGAGATAATGGGCTTTCAACGCCCGCATTGATTGATGTGGATCTGGATCACCGGATGGATTATGCATATGCCGGCGATTTGAACGGCAATCTATGGAAATTTGATCTGAGCAGCAGCAATCCTGATATG
>JBFFHG010000659.1:0-3238 GCA_041557055.1 Desulfosarcinaceae bacterium | reverse complement strand
CATCTCGATACAGGTTTTTTCAGCGATCTGCTGGCCGAAGGCAAGGGGGTGGTTGAGTCGGCTGCAAAGGGTGAACTGGATACGCGCAACGCAATTCTGTCCGCAGTGGCGCAAAACGAAAATCGCGCTGTCCGCGGGCTCTTCCGCTACCACCTGCGCCTGCGCGACAGGAAAGGCGTTCAGGAGTTGAACACCGTCTTGAAGATCAAGCCGCCGGGGCGCGAATTGGTGGATATCGGCGCCCGGGTTGCGCGTTTGACCGGTGAAGATGCTCTCAGCGGATTATTTGAATCCCAGTCCCACATCTTTAATCTGGAAAACAGCAATATCCGCGAAATTGAGCTCTACAATAAAGCCGATGACCGCTTTCACCCCTATTGGCCTCAAATTTACGGCACCTGCTGTGATGACAGCAGGCAGATTTATGCTGTTTTGATGGAGGACCTGGCCGGTTGCTCGCACCTGAATACCGCAGATCAACCCATGCTGTGGCACGCTTGTCACATTGAAGCCGTGCTGCAGGCCCTCGCTGACTTGCACGCGATCTATTGGAATCGCCCCCAGGATGTGCCCCGACAGATCCCCCTGGCGGCCCTGGACCCTGCTGACTACCGCACCTCGCAAGGTTTGCTGGCCGAACTGACCGCCTTTAACGCCGGCCGCTATCCGGATCTGGTTCAACCGGCGCTTGAACAGGTCTTAAAAGAGGCGCTCAGGGAGCTGCCGGCCATGATAAGCGTTATGCAACAACACCCCATGACATTAACCCACAACGATTTCAACCCGCGCAATATTTGCCTGCGTTGCCAGGGCGATACGGTGCGACCGGTGGTTTACGATTGGGAATTGGCCATGTTTCAAAACCCCTATCACGATCTGGTCGAATTTCTGGTGTTTACCCTGGCGCCGGATGCCCCGCTGGCGCTATTTGATCATTACAGCCGGCACTATTTCAGGCTGCTGGAAGACAGGGTCGACCGGCTGCCGTCCTGGGACGAACTGCAACAGGGCATGGCCTTGAATGCCGTCGAGCTGGCCCTGGTGCGCTTCAACCTTTACCTCATGGGACACAATCTGCTTAATTTCGATTTCATGACGCGCGTCTACGGCAATTTGGCGCGTTATATCCACCACTGCCGGCAACACTTGCAATAATCACCGGTTTGCTTATGAAAACGGCAAAGGCCATACCAAACATCCTCGAACTGACCTCCGACGCCGCTCTGCAAATCCGACATGTGGGCGCCAAAGCCGCCCGGCTGGCGGCCATGTTGAGGGCCGGCTTTCCCGTGCCCCCGGCCTTTGTGGTGACAACCGATGTTTTCAGCGATTTTTGCCGCCGCAACGGGCTGCCCGCGCCATGGCCGGATAACTCCCCGGCCGTGGCTCAAAAAATCACCCGAATGGAGATGCCGGCCCATATACTGACCTGCATCCACAGGGCTGCGGCTGTTCTGGGCCGCCCGCTTTTGGCGGTGCGATCCTCCGGCACCGCCGAAGACCTTGACGGTTTTTCCATGGCCGGCCAGTTCGACACGTTTTTAAATACCCCGCCCGACGGGGTCGGCGCCAAGGTCAAAGCCTGCTGGGCCAGTCTATACGCTGAGGCGCCTGCGGCATACGGCCGCAAAATGGACCTGACGGATTTACCGCGCATGGGCGTTATTGTGCAGGCCCAGGTGACCCCGCGCTGGGCCGGGGTGATCTTTACCGTGGATCCGGTCAGCAAAAGCGCCGACCATTTTGTGATCGAATGGGTGGAGGGGCTGGGCGACCGGCTGGTCTCCGGCCAGGCGACGCCGCAACGGGTCCATGTGCGTCGCGACCATCCCGTTTTTGCGGAGGATTTATCCCCCCTTTTAAAGGATCGCCTCCACCAGGTGTGGCATTGGGCCCGCCAAGCCGAAAAACTCTTCAAGCAGCCCGTGGACATGGAATGGGCAGCCGATGATCGAGGCGTACACGTGCTCCAGGCCCGCCCCGTTACCGGCATTTGCGCCAAAGAGACCGTGGTCTGGACCAACGTCAACATGGCG
This sequence comes from Desulfosarcinaceae bacterium, assembly GCA_041557055.1. Lineage (GTDB taxonomy): Bacteria > Desulfobacterota > Desulfobacteria > Desulfobacterales > Desulfosarcinaceae > JARRKU01. The sequence continues at coordinate 1,202 of JBFFHG010000659.1, read as the reverse complement.
GAGAACTTTCCCCACCCCCTGGCACCCATGGCCTGGTCCCTGGTGGACCGCTTTTACGGCTGTTATATGCGGTCCATCCTGCGGGCGTTCGGATGGCGGGACAACCATCTGCAACAGGCCGCCGGTATTATCGGCAACCTGACCGGAGTTCAGGCCGGGCGGATTTATTACAACCTCAACAACTGGTATGCCGTGATGGGCTTTTTCCCCTGCAGCGGCTGGCTCATCAGAAGCCTCAACCACTACATCGGCCAGAAGGTTCCCTATCACCACACACCCGCCACAACCCCTCTGGCCGGCGCCTCCCGCGGCCGGCGCCTGTTTGCCGCCGCCATGTTCTGGCCCCGGTTGCTCAAATCGATCCTCGGCGCCGGCCCCCAAATGACGGCCGTTGAGGCCCTGTTCAAGCGCCGCCGCCGCCAATGGCGCCGCATTCCCTATGAGCGGATGTCCGCTGGCCAGCTTCTGGAGCGGCTCAACAGTCTGCTGGAATTTGTGGACCGCTGCTGGGCCCCCGCGGCCATGGCCGATGTGGCCGTAATGATCGTACCGGGCCTGCTGGATATGCTGACCCGGCGGTGGCTCCCAGCCGAGGCACCGGACGCTGAAATCCGGTTATATCAGGGGCTGGATTTGATCAGCCTGCAACCGTCCGTGTTGATATGGGAGAGCGCCCGGCAGATAAAAACCGATCCCAAATTGCTGGCGATGCTCGTTTCAGGCGATTATGCGCGCCTGGAGAAAAATCTGCCCGGCGCAGTGCGAACGCTGGTCGCCCGGTTTATGGCGCATTTCGGCGGACGCTGTTATCATGACTGCATGCTGGTGGCCCCCACCTTTGAAGAGCGTCATGATCTTTTCTGGGAACTGGTCAAAAGCTATGCACAGGCTCCCATTGGCCATCCCCTTGAGCATCTGGACAGCCACCGTCGCGAACAAAGGGATTATTCCCGCGCCTTGACAGCCGGTCTCAAATTCTGGCAAAAAGGGATCTATACCCGTGTATTGAGCCGGGCCCGGCAGGCGGTGGCCTTGCGCGAACGGGGCCGGCTGCTGCAAAGCCTGTTGTTCGGTGAGATGCGTTTGGTTGCAATCTCCCTGGGCCGCTGTCTCCGGAACCAGGGCCTCATCGATCAAACCGATGCGATTTTCCACCTGCACCTGGATGAAATTCAAAAACTCCTGGAGGGCAAATTCCAATT
>JBFFHG010000658.1:0-3240 GCA_041557055.1 Desulfosarcinaceae bacterium | reverse complement strand
CTGAATCCTCACCGTAATCGATAAAATGAACCGTACAGCCGCCGACCCTGCACCCGTAACGGAAAGTGTCGCCGTAACCATCCACCCCGGGAAATGAGGGCAGCAGGGCCGGATGGATATTCATTATTCTGGGGCGATCGGCCTCGGTATTGAACCGATCAATGAAGTAAGGGGTCAGATTGCGCATAAATCCCGCCAAAACCAACAAATCCACATCATAGGCGTTGATCTGCTCCAGCAACCGGGATTCGGCCACGGCACGGGTGGTGAGAAAAGCCGTCACCTTTTCCGGGTCGGCCTGGGAATGAAAAAGGCATTGTTTGCACCGGATTTCATTCAGGTCAAAATCGGGCGGCGGGCAAACCCGACCGGGTGAGGCCCGATACTGTCCCATGATGGCGCCGTAATCCACCACAAAGGTGGGGATATGATGGCTTGCGGCCCGTTCCAATCCGCGCACCCCGCCTGTGTCCGAGCCGACAAAGGCCATCCGGCCGTCCACCCGGCCCTGTTCGCAGGCATCGATAATGGCCTGCAGGTTGGTGCCGCCCCCTGAAATCAGTGCGCCGATTCTTATTTCCTTTTTCATATCAAGCCCCCACGCCTCCCTTTCCGTTGTTGGCCTTTGCATATCACACACGGCAATCCTGCCTATGGCTATCAAACCCGAATCGTTGTGTCAAAAGCCGATCCGCAAAGATGGCTGCCGACAAAATTGATAGATCCTCCGGCAGGACCGCTAAAGTTCCCTCCGGCCCCCGCCGATATTGATTGATAATAGACCACATAAAGACAGAATACGGAACGCTGCTGAATGGATACTTATGTTGCCCGACAACCGATTTTCGACAGCCGGAAAAAAATTTCCGGGTACGAACTCCTCTTTCGTGATCAGACCGCCAACTACAATCCGAGCATTGACGGCGATGTGGCCACCTCAACCGTTCTTTCCAACTCCTATTTTTCCATCGGGATGGAATCCCTGGTGGGCAAAAAAAAATCGTATATCAATTTTACCCAAAGCCTCCTGATCCGGAAATTTCCCCTGCTGCTGCCAAAAGAATCGACTGTCATTGAAATATTGGAAAATGTTCAACCCACACCGGAATTGATTGCCGCCTGCAGGGAAATGGCCCAGCAGGGGTACACCTTCGCCCTTGATGATTTCACCTATTCGCCCGAACTTCAGCCCCTGATCGAGTTGGCCCGCATTATCAAATTCGACTTTCGGCTGACCACCATGGAAAAAATTCAGGAGTATCTCAAAAAAATCCAGGGACATACCAACCTCGTGCTCCTGGCCGAAAAAATTGAGACCCACGAGGAGTTTAAAAAAGCTTGCGACATGGGATTTCACCTGTTTCAAGGCTTTTTTTTCTGCAAACCGGAATTGATCTCCGGTAAAGAGATTCCCGGTTCTCAGTTGACTTTGCTGCAAATCATGGCCGAGGTCAATCGGCCTGAATTTGAAATCCAGAAAATTGAAACCTTGATTGCGCCCGATGTGAGCTTGGCCTACAAATTGTTGCGGTACATCAATTCAGCCTTTTTCGCCAAAGCCCAACGAATTTCATCCATTCAGCAAGCCCTCGTCTATATGGGGGAAGCGGAAATCCGGCGCTTCATATCATTGATCGCCATGTCCAATCTGGCCAAAGGCAAACCCGGCGAATTGATCCGGGCGGCATGTGTTCGGGGCAAATTTTGCGAATTGATGGGTGCCACCACCCCCCATGTCGTGAAGCAGTCGGAACTTTTTACCCTGGGCATGTTTTCCCTGATCGACGCAATTCTCGATCAACCCATGCAAAAAATCATGAAAGAACTCCCCCTGGATGATGACATAAAATCAGCGCTCATTGAACGCAAAGGACGCTTGATAGGATATCTGCTTCTGACCGAAACCTATGAAAAGGGCCAATGGTCCCAAATGGCCAAAGTGGCTCAAGTCATGCATATTGCGGAAGAAAAACTGCCGGAACTCTATCTGGAAGCCTGCCGGTGGAGCAACACCTTCACCGACGGGCAATAGTGTTGCACCTCGAATCAAGGCCTTTGATCAGCCACGGTTTCATAAAACGGACACACCATGGCCCTGTATGGCGGATAAAAACACTTGACAGCACAGGATTCTCTATATTATGTGCTTTTCCAATGGTGGCAGAAGCCAAGCACGCCTCTAATTAAATATTCTCTCCTCAATGGGTTTTGATTGAATCGTTTCAAAGCATGCTTTTATCCGCACAGGAATAAAAGCGGCCATGAAGGCATGATTTCGGCAAGCTATCTCAAAAAACGGATTTTGGTTCAAGATCAAGGCGGATTCGAGTTTCAAACCGCAGGCATACACCGGTATTCCGAGGATTTGAAACCCGGATCCAACACCGAGATTGGGCCAAAAGACTTTTTTGAGATGGCTTGGAAAAAGGTGTCAACCTAGCGGGCTTTTGTTTTCAATCGAACCGCGACATGATTCGAAGTGGTTTCAAAACCTTTCATCGGGTATTAGGGACAAAGCATTGAAACCACTTCTCGGCAGGCCGAACGCAAGTTCTTCCGCCCGGAGACAATGTGGGTTGAAAACCGTTTATCGGCACAAAAAGCCAACTATTTGGTTCAAAAATACCTGCTTATTTTACCAATCCGGGTATGAGTGTCTTAATCAATTGCTTTCATGACCCGGGCCGGCCGACCGGGCGACCAACGGAAGTTTCTGCATGCTGCGAAGACCGCCTTGACGATGATGCAACTGAAAGTCTCTATGATTTGAAAACGGAAAGTGAGATTGCAGATGAATGTTTTTGGCCATTACCTGATTTGGATAATTTTGACATGCTTGATTGTACTTCCGTCTCCTGTTTTTCCTAAAGAATTTGGTCCCGCTGAAGAAAAAAACAGGAAGAAAAATCCGGCGATGATAGAAGAGATCGTGGTCAGAGATAAAGCCGAAGAGAAGGAGAGATTACCGATGGCGTTGGGTAAAATCGGTCATTCCGTTGAAATCATCACAGGTGAGGAGATAAAAGAGGCCGGTTTTGTGGATCTCGTTCAAGCCCTTGACGCCGTGGTTCCCGGTTTTTTCACCATCACCAGGGCCGGCCGCGGGAGTTACACCTTCCCGAGCCTGCACGGCAGCGACGAGATTTTATGGCTTCTGGACGGGGTCAACATCAACGACCGTCTTTACGGCGGCGCTTATCCCAACACCATCAGCGTTCACATGATCGATCGCATTGAAAT
>JBFFHG010000657.1:0-3252 GCA_041557055.1 Desulfosarcinaceae bacterium | reverse complement strand
TGGCGGTTGGCCCTGGCCACCATACTTGTCATCCCGGCCGGTGCGGTCATACAGATGATGACCATGGGAAACGGCAGAAAATTTATAAATGAATGGTTTTTGGCAGCGGAAAAAATGAATGCCGCCATGATCGAGTATATCCAGGGCATGCCCATCATCAAGGCTTTTAATCATACGGTGGAATCCTTTGCCAAGTATTCCAAATCCATTGAAGATTGTCTCCGTCTGGAGAACGATGCAAGTGAGCGATGGTATCTGCCCACCGCCATTTTTACCGTATCCATTACAGCCAACATGATCCTCCTTGTGCCTGTGGGCGCGGCCATGTATCTGGCGGAAATGATCACCCTGGGTAAATTTGTCTTTTTTTTGCTCATGGGCGTTGGTTTTGGAACGCCCATGGGGGTCATGATCCAGTTCGGCAGAATCATGGAGAGGCATCTTGAGAGCCAGGCGCGCATAGATACCATCCTGACAGCCAAATCCCTTAGCGAGCCGGACGCGCCGGAGCTGCCGGGAAAGGGTGTTTTCGGCAGGCGCGTAGAATTTGGGTATGACCGGGACAACAGCGTCATAAAAGATATTGAATTTACGGTTCCCACCCACCATTTCATCGCCCTTGTGGGCCCCTCGGGGGCCGGCAAAACAACTCTGGCCCGGCTGATTCCGCGGTACTGGGATGTGGATGCGGGGGCCATCTCTTTGGGCCGGACAGATATCCGAAACATCAGGACGGCCGATCTCATGGAACAGTTCGGCCTTATCTTTCAAAACGTATACCTTTTTAACGACACCGTGCTTGCCAATCTGCGGATAGGCCGCCCCAAGGCCACGGAAAACGAAATTAAAAATGCCGCCAGAATCGCCGGATGTCATGATTTCATCATGGCCTTATCAAAAGGATATGACACAGTCATCGGTGAAAGGGGCGCCAACATCTCAGGCGGTGAAAAACAACGCCTGTCAATCGCCAGGGCCCTTCTGAAAGATTCTCCCATACTCATACTTGACGAGGCCACGGCTTTTATTGATCCGGAGAATGAAGCCCTGGTTCAGGATGCCATCAACCAACTGGTCCGAAACAAAACCCTCGTGGTTATCGCCCACCGGATTTCAACCGTCACGGCAGCCGATGAGATCGTGGTGCTGGATAAGGGCCGGATCGCGGCCAGCGGCACCCACGAGCAGCTTCTTGCAGGCAGCCAATTATATCAAAACATGTGGGAAGCCCATATGGGCGCCCGGAACTGGTCTCTGTAAAGGAAAGCACAATGTTCAGATATATGCATCAAATTTTAGTGTGGGCCCCTGAACTGAAAGGAAAAATTTTTCTGGCGACGCTTCTCAAGGTGTTTGAAACCGCATTCATGGGCGCGCCCTATGTTTTTATTTTCCTGACATTAAATGAGCTTCTCGCAGGATCTTCCGATATAAAAAAGGTGATGATGTATACCGGCGCCATGGCGGTCTGTTTTCTGTGCCAGGGCATATGTTCCTATCTGTTTACGCGCACTATCTGGCCTGCGGCAAATTATATGGTCAAAAAACTGCGCCTTATGGTGGGCGAACATCTGCGCAGGTTGTCCATGGGCTATTTTTCCAAAAAAACCACCGGTTCCCTCCACACGCTGATGGTGGATGAGATGCTGGCCACACAAATGGCTATTTACCGCGCATTTCCCGATTTCATCGTGGCGATGGTTTTTGTCGCCGTGGTCCCCGTCTTCCTGTGGTTCATCGACTGGCGTTTGACACTTGTTACCGTGGCGGTTTTCCCGGCGGCAGTACCGTTTTATTTCTGGCACCGGCAGGTATTTTCCAAGGGCATGCGCAAACGATCCCACGCCCTGTCCAAGGTCAATTCTGAAATAATTGAATATATTCAAGGTATTGAGGTATTGAAGGCATTCAAACAGACAAACAGGCGCCTGGGAAAATTCAACAACACCCTGCAGCATTTCAAAAAGATCAACATACGCCTTGTACTGGCGGGCGATGTTCCCATCTCCCTTGTCTGGATGGTGTTGGATCTGGGACTTTGTCTTATTCTTTTATTCGCCGTTTTATTCCTATTTAACGGCACGCTCTCCTTAACGGCCTTTCTGATGTTTCCCATTATGGGGTTGAGGCTTTATGAACCGGTAAAGCTGTTGTTTCCGGCGGTTGCGTTGCTTAAACTGGCCGAACCGGCCCTATACAAGATGAAGGCGCTTCTGGAGACGGCCCCCCTGCCCCAACCGGATCACGCCCATCTCCCGGAATCGTTTGAGTTGCGCTTCGAGAAGGTGAATTTCAGCTACGAAAACAAGAAAGTCCTTACAGATGTCAGTTTCACCATTCCGGAAAAGACGATCACCGCCTTGGTGGGCCCCTCCGGTTCAGGCAAGACCACAATCACCAGATTGATCGCCAGGTTCTGGGATGTTGACTCGGGTCAGGTGAAAATGGGGGGGCGCAATATCATGGATATGAACATCGACGCGCTTCTTTCCCGGGTGAGCATGGTCTTCCAGGATGTGTATCTGTTCAACGACACCATCTATCAAAATATCGCCTACGGATCCGGGAGCGCCACCAAAGAAAGGGTGATCCAGGCTGCCAAGACCGCACAGTGTCATAATTTTATCAGCGCGTTGCCCAATGGCTATGAAACCATTGTCGGTGAAGGGGGCGCCACGATTTCCGGTGGTGAAAAGCAGAGAATTTCCATCGCCAGAGCCATTTTAAAAAATGCGCCCGTTATCCTGCTGGATGAGGCCACAGCCTCTGTGGACCCCGGGAACGAATCCCTGATTCAAAGCGCGATTAATTCTCTTGTGGCATCCAAAACACTCATTATCATCGCCCACCGGCTTTCCACCATCACCTCTGCGGACCAGATTATTGTATTGAACGAAAAGGGCCGGATTGAAGAAATCGGCAATCATGAGGCGCTGCTTAAAAACAACGGCCTTTACGCCAAGCTATGGCAGGACGGATCCCGGGCCGGAAGATGGCGTCTGGGATCAAAAGGGGCTTAAGGTAAAACCCATCCCCCTTTCCAATTTTTTCGGCCTCTTGCTCGGGCAACTTGATGGAGAATTCATGAAGGATTATTTCCATCCTGCCGTTTTCGACCTTTCCGGATCAAAAAAAATCATGTTCCGTCAAAAAAAATTCATGAAACGTTAGCCCGCTTTTAAAATGTTCGACATACATGACAATTTGAGACGCTTCGAATTCGATTCGACCGGAACGCTTATTCAACACCCT
>JBFFHG010000656.1:0-3252 GCA_041557055.1 Desulfosarcinaceae bacterium | reverse complement strand
CTGGAGGCACCCCGGGTTCGAACTTGAAAAAAAACGGCCGGTTGTCAAACACCGGTTGGATATCATGGCCTCTGCGCCTGGCCCAGTCCGTGATTTGGGCCATGGTATGACGCCCGGTGGACAGTGCGGCCAGGACGGGATTTACGGTTCCGGGCAATTGAAGGTACGGGAAATAGGAGGTCAGCGGATCGTATCCCGTTTTTTGAAGAGCGTCAACCATCTCCGCAATACGCTCGCGGGCAATGGGGCGCTTGTGCAGCACAAAGACCGGATAGTCCGGATCTCCCGCCAAAACAATCCGCTGCATGGCGCCCTGCGCTCCCACGGCGCGCTTTTCAAACGCCGCCAGAACAACGGACAAAAGGCGCAGGGCTTCCACTTCGCCGTGGGTGACCACCAGCAGACGGCCTTCGGGGGTCAAATGATTCAGATAATCTTCGACGGCTTCGCAGGTCAGCAGAAAATTCTCCGTCAGGGCGAATCCTTCCCTGCTCCGGCTGGAGTTGGTGGCCGGCAGACTCAGCATGATCAAATCATAGACCCGGTCCTGCCGCTTCAGATAACTGCGCCCCTCGCCGACGGTGATATGCACGTTTTCCAGACGGGTGTAGATCCCGCCGTTGTAGTCGGCATACGCTCTGACCAGGTCCACGAAATCCCGGTTGACTTCGACGGCTTCAATATGGCGGATGCCCGCCGCCAGGGTCAACAGGAGATCGCGGCCGCCGCCAGGGCCGATGATCAGGGCATTGTCTTTTTCTTCCGCGGCAAGAAATTGCAGGGGGAAAGCGCCCGGAAATGTCTGAATGAGGTCGACCACTCCGTTATTGGGCCTTTTGAAATCGCCATTGAAACGGTACATGGGGGTTCCGGCGGTCCCGTCAATATACATATCCTTGCGATCCGGGTTATGGGGGTAGCGCACCAGGTCGGTCTGACCAAAGGCGCTCCATACGGTGCGTTCGATTTGCCCTTGGCGCAATGCTTCGGCGATCTCCTTGTCCGGGTTGGCACCCACGGGTATTGCCTTGAGCATATCCATCTGCAGGCTGCCGATCAGCAGAAGCAATAACGGTACGGCCAGCACGCCTGCCCATTCGGGTGAAAAGCCACGACTGCCAGCCTCCGGCTTTCCGCCTTGGAGGGCCGGGGCAGATGTCCGACGGGCGCCACAGGCCAGCAAAGCCGCCGCGGCATATGCGATCAGGGCGATGGCATAAAGGGATTGGGGCGCGCTTAAAATTTGGAGCAAAAGGATGATACTCGCGCAACCCGCGCCGGCACCGGTCAAATCCGCGCCGTAAACCCAGGGGCTGCGCTGAGCGTAAAATCGAAATACTTCGGCGAAAAAAATCCCGCCGAAAAAAAAGGGCGGGAAGGCAACACAGAGATAGGCTGGTACGGAAGCGGTGACATATCCCAGCAGAATCACCAATGTGGCCGACAGGGAAATGCTGTAGGCGCACTGGGCCGCGCGCAGGGCCAGACGTTGCATACAGGCCAAAGAATCGAGGGGCTGTTGTTTGCGGGTCGCCAGGTACAGGGCGCCCAGTCCCTGACCCATCAGAGCCAGGGAGAGCACCGCGAAAACGAAATGATAGGATAGCAGGACCGAAAGCAGTCGGGTCAGGGTGATCTCAAAGGCCAGAAGAGAAAATGATGTCAAAAAAACGCCGGTGAGCAGGGGCGGAAAGGCCCTGCCCAACGCAATGGGTTTATTTCCCGGCATTAGGGTCACAAGGATTTATATTCCTTAAAAAAGTATTTGATATGGGCCTTGGGCGCAAGCAGATGGGGGTTCAACAGGTGGAGCGGATCATAGACCGTCTTGATCCGCTGGATCTTTTTGCGCAACGCATCGTCGCCCAATTCAAAGAGTTCCAGGCCCAGGCCATGTTCAAACCGTTTGACGGTTTCATACCGGGGCTTGAAGATCTCCTTGTTCAATTCATGGTTGACGGCCGCGGCGAGTTCAAGTTCTTCGGGCGTCATCAGGGCCTGGGGACGATAATGGATCACAATGCCGCCGGTGTATTGATGGCCGATGGGGCGACCCGGCAGACGCCCGGCGGTAATCCCGAAAACGGCCTGCAGAACGTCGCCGAACCGCAGGGGATTCTTGATATAAATATCTTCGCAGCCGGGAACCGCGATGCGATTCTTTGATTTGCCCGTGGCGGCCTTGCGGATGGACAAAAGTTCTTTGAACACCTGCGGCGTCAGCTCCTGAATGTTGAAATCCTTAAACTGCGCACACACCTCGAATATGGATCGCAGCTCTTTTTCCAGCCCATTGTAAATCAGTATAATTTTGTGCGCAGCGGTTTTTCGGGTCACGGCCGCCACCACCGGATCGGTGCCGGAGGGGTAAAGCCCGTCGTCGGCAAACAGGAATTCTCCGATGTATGGCGAACAGACCTTCTCCATGGCCACCATGAAAGCACCCACCGTGCCGCCCAGGGTCAATATATCATCCCCTTCACAGGTGACCACGACGTTCAGGGACGCTTGCGCAGAGGGGCTTTTGACGATCAGCACATCCAGTTCCGTAACAATACCGAAAATGCCCTGCATGCCGCCAAGGTCGACCAACTCCGCTTTATCCGTCACCTCGATCCGCCGCACGCCATCCTCCTGGATGGTGAGCACCTGAACGCGGTTGACGATATCTTTGAAGGTGCCGTACAGGGGTGTTCCGTTGCCGCCGGCGTTGGTGGCGTAATTGCCGCCGAGGGTGCTCCAGCCGCTGGAGGGGACCACGGCGGTCTGATACCCCAGGGGTTTCAGGCATCGATCCAGATCAGCAGTGGACAACCCGGCCGGAACCCTGGCATAGAGGGGATGATGGGCATCCAGCGCCTTTTTATCAACGGCATTGCCGGCCCCATCCACGATATGGACCTTTGCACGGGTATTGGCGTTACCGAACCGGTCCGTGTAGTTGAGGCGGCCGACAATCACCATGATCCCGCCTTCCGGGGCCAATGAAGCGCCGGCGGTGCTGGTTCCCGCGGCCCGGATATAAAGTTTGAGCCGATATTGGTAGGCCATTTCAAGGACACTTTTGACCTGCGCATCATTTTTAACATGAATCACCATGGCCGGCGTACCGATGGTCAGAAAAGAGGCATCGGAACCGTATCCGCCAAGTTGTTCGGATTCAAACAGGATATCATGATCTTTGAGATATTGCGAAACACGTGTGAGTATGTTGGTATCATTCATCTTTGACCGCCTCGAGTACAAATTCGG
>JBFFHG010000655.1:0-3255 GCA_041557055.1 Desulfosarcinaceae bacterium | reverse complement strand
TCAATCCTAATAATTTTGTTGCAAATCGAAATGTTTCATCACACTATATTAATACTGGATACGCTATAGCGAACTTGGCCCAATCAGAAGAAGACAGGCGGTTAAGTGCCGAATATAAAGAGAATGGTGTCAAGGCGGCTAAAGACTTGGTAAAAAAATTTCCTGATACAGGGTTGTCATATGCGCAATTAGCATTTTCTCTTTCTATCACCGGAGGTGACAAAAAAGAGATGGCCAATTTGTTCAAGCGTTGCTTAGAGCTTGATGAAGGATCTGATTACTGTAAAAAAAGTTATGACATGATGCTTGAAGAATTGAAATCATCTTCGCCCTGAATGTGTCGCAAGACCGGTGATCGTTGGATTTTCCCCATAACGATAAGAGACGAGCTGGAAAAACAGGTACGCTTCACGGCTGTGGATGGGCTCGGCTTTAAATAACCGATCAATGCGGTACAATCGATATGATGCCGGCTTGGTTTTCCGGCAACGGCTACCTGTTCGTGGGCATCACCCATATGCGCAGGGCCGTCAACGGACTTTCATTTTTGCGCGGCCCCTTAACCACTCCCCGGCGTCATTCCTGGAATCAAAGACGAGGCCGGGTGCCTCGAAAATATCTTGACTGCACCGTGCCCGGTCCTGAACATAATATTTGCCGTATCTGCTCATGGGGTGTGGATGGTCCGGTTTGCTTCCAGGTGATTTCAATCCTGTGACCATCGCATGCTCAAGAGCCGCAGCGCCAAAAGCGGATTGCGGGGCTGGGTCCCGCCACTATCAAGTCAACTATCCTCTTGACTTGTCAAGGTAATTCCCGATATGAGAATGGGTGGTTTCAAACCCTCTTCAGGTTTGACTCGGGAGGCGAGGGGTTCAATGCTCAGCGTAATGCGTTCAACCCCTTGAAGCGTGCGCCCCGTCTTGACGATGAGCTTAGTGGAAGGTTTTCTGACATTTTTAGGGAGAATCCTGTCTGTGGGTGCCTTATAAACCCCAACGCTGCATAAATAAAGATGGCCAGGGGAGTGAAAAGAGTTAGGGATATCGAACCTGTGCACAACTTGGGACCCTCGGGGCAATTGGCCCATGGTGCACTTGAGGATCGCATCTGTTTTAAGCCGCCTTTTTTACCCTTCGGGAGCGCCGGAGGAAACCATATGCGGGGTTACCGTGGGTTCACACCACGACTCTTCACCCGCGCCGCCCTGGTTCTGGCCTCCTCCGACCTTTGCAACGTCAGGGTAAAGAGGCGTTTGTTTCAAAACTGATTTTTTTTCTAAACTTTATGGAGGTTGTCGTGCCCAAAAATATAGCTGCCGAAATCAATGCTTTGATTGAAAAAGAGGCGGTCCGGAAGGTCGTTTCCAGTACCAGCCAGGTCATGCAGGCCAGAAGGGCCTATATGCCGCCAATTTGTGATGTTTTCAAGAGCGGCTTCACCATTCTTGAAGATCGGGATGAATTCCGGTTCGATGTAGATTCGGAGGCCCGCCAGCAGTTGACGCATATCATCAACAACAAGGTCCAGGCCATCACGGCCGGCAATGGGGATAGAGCAGCCGTTGATCGCTATAACAGACCTCGTAAGATCGGCATTGTCTTTTCCGGCGGACCGGCGCCTGGCGGGCACAACGTGATTGCGGGATTATATGACGCAGCCAAGAGGGCGAATCCAGATAGTGAATTATTCGGGTTCCTGGTGGGACCGGACGGGATTATTGAAGGTGAATATGTGGCGCTGAATGATCAATTGGTGGATGCCTACCGGAACCTGGGCGGATTTACCATGATCAAAACCGGTCGGACAAAAATCGACACCCCTAAGAAAATGGCCCTTTCAAAAGAGACCATCCTGGGGATGGGGTTGAATGCCCTGGTGGTGATTGGGGGGGATGATTCCAACACCAATGCCGCTTTTTTGGCTCAGGCGCTTTATAACGATGGCGTGCAGGTCATCGGGGTGCCCAAAACCATTGACGGGGATATCCAGGTCAGAGACGCTGATGGAAGTGTCTTGTGCGCCATGTCTTTTGGTTTCCATTCGGCGGCCAGAGCCTTTTCACAGGCTGTCAGCAATCTTTGCACAGACTGCAGCTCGGATATCAAGTATTGGCATGTGTGTAAAGTCATGGGGCGCGTCGCCAGCCATCTGGCCCTGGAGGTGGCCCTTCAGACCCATGCCAATATGACGCTGATCGGAGAGGATATGGCCGATTATGTCGATAAGCAGCGCCTGGCCAAAGCTCAATCAACCGGTGCCATCGATTATACGTCGTATGGTATGACCCTGCGTCACCTGTCACGGTTGATTTGCGATGCCATTGTTCGGCGCGCAGAGGTTGGCAAGAACTACGGCGTAATTGTCATTCCGGAAGGCATACTGGAGTTTATCAATGAAATTGAGGTGTTTATCATAAAGCTCAACACCATCATCGCTGAATACAATGCCACCCATGATAAGGATTTTCACACCAGTTTTCCTTATCTGGAGGATAAGCTGGACTATATGAGGCGATTGGTTCGGGATACCCCAAAGGGGTTGGCGCCAAACGTATGGAATGCCAGAGACGATGAACTGTTTAACGATATGCCCGCTTTTTTTCAGGAAGGCTTGTTGACCGAAAGGGATAGCCATGGAAACTTTCAGTTTTCTCAGGTGTCTACTGAAAAAGTACTGCTGGATATGGTGAAGGACTATCTGGTCATCCTCAGGGATCAGGGCCGATACCGAATCGGTATCAATTCGGGCTATTTTTCCAAAACCATGCAAAAAGAGGGATTGGATGCGGATTTCTATGGCCCCCTGCTGTTTAAAAACTACAATAAATCCGAATACTTGCTTTTGAGAGAGGGCATTATTTCGTTAAGAACCCTGATAGCTGCTCTGAGCAAAGCCGGTGTGCTGGAAGAGCAGGAGAAAATCCATCCGGCCATTGAAAAGATTTTCAAGGCCACTGTTCCCAAGTTCAAGACGCAAACCCATTTTTACGGATATGACGGCCGCGGCAGCGACCCGACCCAATTTGATTGCACCTATACATATAATCTGGGCCTCACCGTTTTTGGTTTGATCGCCAATGGCGCCACCGGCCAAATGGCAGCCATCCGAAACCTGGAGCACGGATTTAAACATTGGGAGCCCATGGGGTTGCCCATCGCTCCTCTGATGCGTTTGGAAGAACGCAAAGGCAGACTCACCCTGGTTCTGGAAAAGAGCATTGTGGATCTCAACAGTCCGGCTTTTCAAATTGTG
>JBFFHG010000654.1:0-3258 GCA_041557055.1 Desulfosarcinaceae bacterium | reverse complement strand
TTTTCGGTGGGCTGACCTTAATTTGGTCTTTGACAAATACGCGACGGGGTCAGGTCTTTAAACTTGAAAAAGGATAATTGGGCAAAGGGCAACAGCTGTTTACAAGACCTGCCCCCCACATGCGTGATAATTAAGATGCGACCCTGCCCGGTTCGTGTTGCTCGATAAAAAAGCTGGAAACCGTGGGGTTCAAGTTTAAAAGCAATCTGGTTGTTTCTTGGTAGAAAGGAAAAAAATATGAACAAATCAATGACTTTTTTGCTCATCATTGCTGTTGTGGTTTTACTATTTGCCACAGCCTATACATTCCTTAACAATAACGGTCATTCAAGCACCACGGATGTTTCCAGGCTTATTGAAACACCGCAGTCGGATGAACCTATCCATACCAACAACCTGTCAATGAACGTCTACGAAACCATTTGTGAGATCGGCCCGCCTGCTACTGTCAAAGGGTGGGGCCTGGACCCGGAAACACGCTTTGTCTTTTTTAAAGGGGCATTTCTGCCGTTTGAAAATAGTCCGGGATCACCAAGGACGTATGCCTATTTAAGAATAACCTTAGAGACCATTGATGCTGAAAGTGCAAGCAACATGGAGTTGCTTGATTCTTTGGATGAGTACGATGTTGACACACCACCTGCGGATGTAGCCCGCTTCCAGATCCCCATGCTCCGCGGCGTGCCGGACCGTCTTGATGTTCTCACAGAATTACTCGGAAAGTGGACCGTTTCCCATGATCGGAAAAGCAAAGGCTTTCAACGCTTGGTCTATGCCAAAAAAATGTGTATCAACGGGCAATTGGTCGAAGGTGCATATTTTGATACGGCCCAAAACCGCATTATTAACGCCAAGGGTCTTGCCACAAAAGATAAACTCACAAGGGTGGTAAACGACATCAGGACTCCGAAGCCCAATCCCCCGGACAAAGAACCGAAACGCTATCGAGACCACCCGCCCGAAGAGGGAACGGCAGAATACACATTGATTCAGTTTATCCTCCTGCGGGAAGTCGGAAAACAGGACCAGGCCAAATTACTGTTGTCCAATGACCAGGAAAACGAATGGTTGAGGGACCATATCACCTCCCAGACCGAACCCGGCGCAAACATCGACCTGAATGAGTTTTTCTACCAAGCCGTCAAACGAACAAACACGGAGGTTGTGTTTAAATACAAGTACCGCCTTGAAAACGGCGGGTTAATGGATTTTGGGCACACGGTCGTCTATGAAGAAGGATCCTGGACAGTCCATCATTAGTAAAACCGAGGGGGCAGGAATAGGGAATTGGGGGCAAATTTTGATTAGAGATTAAGGATAAAGCATCAATACTGAGTTTAAACGGGATGGCCGAACCAACAACCGCACAGGACGCCAAAGGGCTTGCGCCTGTGAGTTCGTCGTTAGAGTACAGCTTTATGAAATCAGAGACAAAATCAGCAAAATTGAGTATCGCAGCTTTTCTATTCTCAACAGGTTCTATGTTGCTTTATGAACTTTTGACCGATGCAAAGCTGTGCCCATTTTCCATTCAATTTAAATTTTACGCTTTAGGGGCTTTGGAGGACGGGTATTGATATATTGATTGGCAATTAACGGTTTTCAGGCTAATCGGACATACATGCCAAGGAAAGCCAGAATTGATGCCCCGGGAGCGCTGCACCATATTATTGTGCGCGGAATCGAGCGACGGAAAATTTTCTGGGATGATGTCGATCGCGATTCCTTTATAGATAGACTGGGGCAGGTATTGACTGAAACGCATACCGATTGTTGTGCATGGGCTTTGATCCCCAATCACGTCCATCTATTGTTGCGCACAGGGATCACGCCGATCAGCACGGTCATGCGAAGGCTTTTGACCGGATATGCCGTCCAATTCAACCGACGTCACCGGCGCCATGGCCATCTTTTTCAGAATCGATATAAATCGATTCTTTGCCAGGAAGACCCTTATTTGAAGGAGTTGGTTCGTTACATCCACCTGAACCCATTGCGGGCCAAACTTGTGGCAGACTATAAAAGTCTGAACAAATTCAGATATGCAGGCCACAGTGCATTAATGGGCAAATGCCCCCAGCAGTGGCAAAACACGGAATATATTTTGAACCAGTTCGGTCGCAAGGCCTCGGTGGCGCGCAGATTATACAGCGAATTTGTCGAAAAAGGCATCGGTGACGGTCAAAGGCCTGAATTGGTCGGAGGCGGTCTCATTCGCAGCCTTGGCGGTTGGGTGGCCGCCAAGGCTGTGCGTGGGGATAAAGGCCGAATTAAGGGAGACGAACGGATACTGGGTGACGGGGATTTTGTGCAAGAGGTATTGGACAGCTGCCGGCAACAGTTGGAGCAGCGCTACCAATATCTGGCTCGGGGTTATGATTTCGATTGGCTGGTGGGTAAAGTGGCCGCCCTTTTAGATTTGGAACCGGAAATCGTGACACGTAGCGGCAGGTACCCGGATACGGTTCAAGCTCGCAGCGTGTTATGTTACTGGGCGGCGCGCGACCTTGGCATCAGCACCTTGGAACTTGCCAAAAGGCTTGGTGTTTCACAACCCACCGCCAGCCAATCGGTGAAACGGGGGGAAAAGATCATAAAAGAGAAGGGATTCAATCTGATGGGATGATATGTATACCACGTCCCCAAGACGTCCTATGTATACCCGTCCCCGTCCCCACCCTTGTCAGGTTCGTTTTCTGAAAATTCAATAATCATTGATTTCAGTTGATCATTAATCTGGCCAACGCTCAAATTGTATGAAATATATAACTCCCATAAAACAGGATAAAATTTTTCGCTCTGTATTAGAGCTTCTAATTCTTTGATAAAAAACCGTGGGCTTCTCAGTATGGCACTCGCAACAACACCATTTTTATCGCCACTTTGCTTAAGGCTAATTTCATCAATATCATAGGCTTCTTTTTCTGCAATTATTTCCCAACTTGCGTTCTCAAGAGCGGCTGCGCAACCCACGCCCATGACAAAAAAAAATATTACATAAATTCTCATAAGATTACTTGAGCACCAACGACCGCTTTTCAGCGGCGCGGCTTTTTGCGTCCGCTGCAAAAGCCTTGTGTACGCCCGGCATGGGCGTGAATTTATGGGGTGCAAGTTCCCTATGTGTGAGCCCGATTAACGTCATTAGACATTAATCCAAACATTAGCCGACGGCAAGGGCAGCTTCGCGAGGAGCTGTCCGAAGGAAGCCCGAGTGCCAAGCTGTGAGCCGACGAACAGAAATGTCATATAAGGCCC
>JBFFHG010000653.1:0-3263 GCA_041557055.1 Desulfosarcinaceae bacterium | reverse complement strand
TATCACCTGGCCAGGTACGCCGCCGAGTTGGGCCTGAAAGCCCCGCCCATCACCAAGGAGGCTCTGACCACTTTGCGGCAGTTGCCCTGGCCGGGCAATGTTCGCGAGCTGGCCAATACCATTCAAAAGGCCCTTATCTTCAATCGGGGCGTTCCCCTTCGCAGCGAAGATATTCTGAGCGCGGTCAAGGATCACGGCAATTCAAAGGCCGGCAACCTTGAGGGGGGCGAGGAGAGTCTTCGCAAATGGGTGCGTCAGCAGATTCGAAATGTCGAGAGCGATCATTTGTTTGAGGATGCTGTGGATCGGTTTTCAGCCCTCCTGATTAACGAGGCCTTGAACTTTACTGACGGCAATCGCTCCCGGGCGGCCCGTCTGCTGGGAATCTCCCGACCCACCCTGCACGCCAAAATCGATAAGTATCAGCTCACCTTTGAAACCTTGGTAAAAGGGCCGAATGCGTAACAGTTTTGATTAAACGGCATCAACCCATATTTTCCCCTGTCAGTTCTTTTTACAAGATGGTAAGCCAACGGGCTTTGCCCAAACAAATAGATTTTCAATAAATTGTCGGCAGATTTCAATCTGTAAAAATTCTCTAAAAAAACGGTTAGATAAAAAATTAATGGTCAGCAACCCGTTGGCACATCCATTGCTCAATTCATAATCGAAAACAAAATCAGAAACAGTATCTGTTACCCGTCAGAGAGATTCGGCAAAGGAGATACCCCCATGGTACATATAAACAAGATTATGGTGGCCGTGGATTTTTCGGACTATTCGCTTTTCGCCGTTCATTACGCCCATAAACTGGCCAAGGATCTGAGGAGCACCCTCATTTTGGTAAACGTTCTCAATGAACGCGATGTGCGGACCATTGAAATGGCCATGGCCAGCTACGACCCGGGGCTGACCCTGAAAGAAATCGACAACCAGAAAGAGTGGCGCAAAATGCAGCTCAATGAGTTGGAGAAACAGGCAGGCGCTCAGGCCACCGTGACCAAGAAGAGTGTCCGCGTGGGGGTTCCATATCAGGAGCTGTTGACGGCCATCAAGGAAGAAAAGGCCGATTTGATAATAATGAGCACCAAGGGGCGCGGCAATCTGGCTGACACACTGCTGGGGTCCTGTGTCCAGAAGATGTTTCGCCGCTGTCCCATACCTCTGTTGACTCTGCGTCCCGGTCAAGGAAAGTAAAACCAGGTGGAGGCAGCCGAGAAGGGTGGTTTCGACACCATCGTTGCCGGTCGGCGGGATCTGTTCCGGGTGCAGCATATTTTTGCCGGAAGGGTCAGCACCAAAATACTTCATGTCCGGCTTGTGAATTAACCCTAACAAGATGTCAATGGCGTTATGACGAGATGGAAAACGAACACATTATACTTGTAGCGGATCGCAATCCCCGAATCCGCGATTTTATGGAACGCGAACTGCGTGTTGAAGGATACCGCGTCAATGCGGTGGAAACCGTTGCCCAGTTGCTGCATCGGCTGACACGGGGGACTCTGCCGGATTTGCTGGTTTTGGACCCCGATCTGCCGGGGGGCGGGGCCGAAGATCATGTTTGGCCTGTTTTAACCAGGCATTCCCACCTGCCGGTGGTTTTTCATTGCCTGGCCGCCAATATCCCCATGCCCATGCCCCGGATGAGGTGTACCGTCATTGTGGAAAAAAGTGCCAGCAGTATCGACCTGGTGAAACAGCAGATCAAATTACTCCTAAAAATGCCCCAACAGGACTGAATCCATGGCGCCGCGACCAAAACAGTTCGATACGACCCAAAACAACGCCTCCGATCCCGCCATCAACCTGCGGTCATACTTCCGGCAACTGGAGCGCCGTTTTCAAATCGGACTTTTGCTTTCCTTTCTGATCCCATTTGCCTCATTGTCGGCCTATTTCCATTTTCAATTCCATGTCACCCTTGAGGAAACCGGCAAGTTGAACCTTGCCGCCATTGCCGAAAGCCAGCGCAATACGGTGGATCTGTTCTTACAGGAAAGGCTGGTCAATATTTTTTCCCTGTTTCACAGCACCGCCTTCACTTTAAGTCCTTCCAAGCAGCAAATGGAAATACTTCTCAATCAATTGCACCAGGCCAGCGATGCCTTCGTCGATGTGGGATTTCTTAACGGTACCGGGCTTCAGATCGGATACGCAGGGCCGTTTGCCTATCTGCAGAACAAGGATTACACTGATCAGCCGTGGTATAAAAAACTGATGGATCCCGGCGTCAACCATTTTGTCAGCGACATCTATTTCGGATTGCGCAACAAACTCCATTTCACCATAGGCGCCAAGCAGGTCATCGACGGCCATCCGTATGTGCTGCGCGCTACCCTGGACCCGGATAAGTTCAACCTTTTCCTGATGACGATGAACCACGCCAAAGGAGTGGAATCCACCCTCATCAATCATGAGGGACGTTTTCAACTGGCGGACCCGCGCTACCACGCCCCCCATGACGTGAGTGACCATATCCCTCCAAGGGATTCGCCATTGGGCGTCCGGGCCGTTTGCAAAGACGGCGAGTCGATTCTGGTCGCCCATGCGTGGCTTTCCGAGGTGCGCTGGGCCCTGCTGGTCAGCGAACCCATGAGCATGGCTTTTGCGCAGCTTTATCGGACGCGAAGAGTCATGTTGGCCAGTTCCTCCATTCTCCTGGCCGTGGTGGTGATCGGCATCTGGTTCGCCACCCGGAAACTGATCGCCAAGGCCAGGGAAAACGCTGAAAAAAGAGAAGCGCTCACCAATCAACTGCAGCACGCTTCCAAACTGGCATCCCTGGGTGAATTGGCCACTGGCGTGGCCCATGAGATCAACAATCCGCTTGCCATTATCGTGGCCACCACCGGTGTCATTAAAGACATGCTCAACCCGGAATTTAATCTGGAATGGACTCCGGAGCAGATCGTCGCAGAGCTCAAGGCCGTCGATACCGCCGCCTTTCGGGCCCGCGACATTACCCAGCAACTGCTGAACTACGGTCGTAAAAGCCAACCCCAAATGGCGCCGTCCAGTATCAACGACATTCTGGAAGATCTGTTGAGCGGATTCAAGGAGCGCTTCCTGGCGTTGTCCGATGTCGCGGTGGTACGGGATTTTGACGCCGGTCTGCCTCAGATTATGGTGGATCATGATCTGATACGGCAAGTGTTCTTAAACCTGATCAACAATGCCGGTGACGCCATTGAGGGCCCCGGCCGAATGACAATCACCACCCGCCAGGACGATAACTCCGTGCGGATCACCGTTACGGACAC
>JBFFHG010000652.1:0-3265 GCA_041557055.1 Desulfosarcinaceae bacterium | reverse complement strand
CATATCTCACGTGGATCAGGAGGTCCAAAGACTGTTCTATAATTATAGCTGGCCGGGAAACGTCCGCGAACTGGAAAACGTCAGCGCGCGGGCCATGGTAATGTGCTCCGGGCAGGTCATCCGGGTGGAAGATCTGCCCAAAGATTTCAAGCAGCATCTCTACCAGGCCAACCGCCTGCAATTGGGCAATCTACCGGAAAAAGGCACCCTGTATGAGACCCTGGCCCATGTGGAAAAGGAGATGATTCTGCATGCCCTTAAAAAAGCCGGCTACGTCCAGGCCCATGCAGCCGAACTGCTGGGTATTGGCAAAAGCGGCTTAAACCAGAAGTTGAAAAAGTACAATATGGATGTGGCCAAGCTGGCGGATAAACAGATATGATCCCTTGTGATGCCCGAGCAGTCGCCCCATTTAACACACACCAAATCAACTACAATCTATCTCAAAAAACGGATTTTGGTTCAAGATCAAGGCGGATTCGAGTTTCAAACCGCAGGCATACGCCGGTATTCCGAGGATTTGAAACCCGGATCCAACACTGAGATTGGGCCAAAAGACTTTTTTGAGATGGCTTGTAATTAAAATTATTGAAAATATATCTGATTATATCAACCGGTGATCTTTTCTTTGACCAAATTGGCATACATGGACCCGGGAAAATCAGCTTCCAACTGCCGATAGACTTTTTGACGCGCCTCGACCTGTCCCAATTGCTCGTACAGACGGCCCAAATTGAACAGGGCGGCATCTTTCAGCACCGGGCTGACGCCGGCCGCCACCTTTTTGAACTGCTCAACGGCACCGGGATAATCACCCTTTTGCTGATAGGCCGTTGCCAAACCATTGAGAATGACATTGCCCAGGGAGGACTCGGCGCCGAAATGGGATAGAGACACCTGATAGTGAGCAATGGCCTCATCATAGGCCCGGGCCGCCAGACAGATGTGACCGAATATCAAAGATCCCAGCCGGCCGGCGGGCAGAGAGCCATAGGAACCTATCAACGATTCAAAATCGCTGCGCACCGAGGCCAATGCCGCCGATGGGTCCTGGGCCTCGATTTGTGTCTGATATCTGGCCAAAGCGGCACCCAACACCACCTCGGCCGTGTTGTTCCGACGCTCTTGAAAATAGGTGTAAAATGAGACAAAAAGCACCACGCCGAAAAACAGGGAGGTGCCGATGATCAGCGATCTGGTATTCTCTTTGGCCCAGTTGATCCCCTTGGCCGTGGTGGTTAAAAACTCGTCCGGCGCCTTAAGCAAATGCTTGCGTGTTACCCGATTTTTTGCCATTGTTCCTCCACGCCATTGCGGATTGTTACCCATTTCTCTTCCGGGATATTGGCCCCCACAACCTGACAGACCGCACAACCGCACTGGGAACCCAAATCACCGCAGAACGCCAAAGGCATTTGGTTGACCAATCCGTATAGAAAGCCCGATGCCCACAGATCGCCGGCGCCGGTGGTATCCACGGCCGAACCATCCCCATGGGCGCCGATGGACAGATGCTGATTCCGGTAGGCGATACGGCTGCCGCGGGCGCCTATCTTAAGCACCGCCAGATCCACATGCCGGGAGAGGGCCTCCAGCGCCTTGGCCTCATCCCGAAAGCCGGTATAGGCCAGGGACTCATCCTCATTGGCGATCAGAATATCCACATATTGGGCAATTAAGTCGGGCAGGATATCTTTGGCCTCTTCCACCACATTGAAGCTGGACAGATCCAAAGAGATGCGGGCACCGGCCTTATGAGCGGATTGCAACACGGATAGAATCAGATCCCGGTTAAAGAGCAGGTAGCCCTCGATATGAACGATGGCCGCATCTCCAAAAGGCACTGCGGCGATCTCCTCCGGCCGGACTTCGGAGGAAGCCCCCAGATAGGTCAGCATGGAACGCTGGGCATCCGGCGTGATGATGGAGAGCACCCTGCCGGTGGGAGAGTCCGATGCAAACAACTTGGGCTCCACCTGATACTTTTTTAAATCCGACCGCAGCAACTGCCCCATGCGGCCATTGCCGCATTTGCCCACGAACCGCGCCTGACCGCCCAGTTGCCCGATACCCAAGATGGTATTGCAAGCGGAGCCGCCGGGTACGATTTCAGGCGTATGCGTGGTCATTTCAACTGTACGGTCAATAACCTCCTTGCCCACATAGGTCATGCCGCCCTTCACGCCACCGGATCGAGCAACGAAATCATCATCCTCATGGGCCAAGATATCGATCAGGGCCGATCCAACCCCCACCACCATTTTTCTGTCCGGTTTTATCCCGTCATAATAGTTCATTGTTTCACCATATCAAAGATTTGAAAATCCAACCCACATCCCCATCCGCGTGCTGCACCTTGATCCACCGCTCTCTCTTCTCCAACACCTTAAACGGCGTCCCCTTATCCGCATCAAACGCAAGATCGTGCTGAGTGCCCGCGTCCGTACGGATGTTGGCCCGATTGACCCTCACGATCACGGTGGGGGTATTGTCCACCAAAGAGCCGTGAATCCAGCCCGCATCCCCCTCGAAATCCTTGATCCGGTACCAGGACCCTTTTTTTTCGAGGATTAAAAGTGGATAATACTTTTCAACCTGCCAAAGCGTGTCGGATCGGATATCCGGTTTTGCCCGGATATTGGCCACATCCCCCTTGACCGCCATGCGTTCGGCTGCAGCGGCAGGCCCGAAAACCGCAAATACGGCAGCCACTGTCAGCAGGATGGAAAAACGCGCCATTCGAATCATATCGGCTCCCTTTGTGGGAAGATGATTAAAACCCCCGGACTATTATTGCCCCATTGCCGGGTCTCTCTTTTCCGGGACAATGGCCACTTGAATCTTCTGGGCCAGGCCGCGGCCAATGACCAAGCGCTTATAATCCGCCGCCACAACCAGTTGTCCGTGGCTGACATTGGTGATGATCTCAATCTGATCACCGATCCGCAGGCCCATGCTCAGCAGCCGGAGACTTGAGGCCGCGCCGCCGGTAAAGCCTTTAATGATCAGGCGCTCTCCTTTTCTGGCGTTATCCAGCGAAATCTGGATATCGAGCCGGTCCAGGCATTGCCGGCAGATGCCGTAAAGCTCCATCTTGTGCTGAAGCAAATGAAAGCCGTTTTCTGCGGCGATCTGCAATTGAAGCTGCTCCACGGCCTGATTCTGAAATTCGAAAATTCTTTTGCACTTGGTGCATATCATATGATCATGATGCTGGCCCAGATGATGATGCTCGTAACGCGGCTCGCCATTGTCAAATCGATTT
>JBFFHG010000651.1:0-3266 GCA_041557055.1 Desulfosarcinaceae bacterium | reverse complement strand
TCTAAAATGCAATCTGGATCATTGACATTTCGTATTGGCGGGGCTGCAACGTGAACAAACGTTTTCACCGCCTGCCTGTTTCCGTGTTGCATTTTTTCTCACTGAAGCCCCTTGTAAATTATCCAAAATACTCTTTTTATGTCAATGTTATTATGATGATTTTTGTTTTAGGACATTATTCAGGGTTGGGCACTACCATGACCGGCGTTTTGCTCTGACGCACCAGCCGCCGAACGGTTCCGCCCATCAGGGCATCTTTGACCATGCCGTAGCCGTGGGTGCCCATGACGATGAGATCGATATTCTGTTCAGCCACGAGATTGATAATCTCGTCAACCGGCAGGCCTTTGCGCACCAGGATTTGATCATCGTTCAACTTGATGGTTTGGATATCGGCCTGCAGATCGAGACAAAAACGTTTCAATTTGGAGGTGATTTCATCCGAGAGCTGATTGACACGCTCCAGTTGAAGATTGACCCATTCAGACTCTCCCATCATGCTGCTGAGCTGCATATAGGTATTGGGGTTGATTGGTTCCACCACATGAACGACCATCAGTCGGGCTCCGTAGCGTTCGGCCAACCCGGCCGCATACCCGAAGGCTCGGCGGGAATTGTCTGACAAATCGGTGGCATACAATATTTTTTGGATTTCGGGTAACATGGATACCTCCTTTTGTTGTTAGAGGTGGTTTTGAAACCACTTATAGGAAGTGTGGTTTGGATATGCGGCTGAAAAATCAAAACAGGCCGAGATGTCGCCGGGCAGCACCACGCAGGGTTCACCGGCAGTTGCGCTGGATGACCGTCATAGAGTGGAAACGGAATAAATTGTAACATGTTTTAAAACGGTGTTAATGCAAGGTTAAGGATTAATTCATCGTACCATGTGGATTGTGATGGGATCAAGGACTTACAATAAACGGTCCATTGTATCAGGCTCACTTTTTTATTGTGCTTTTTGAAGTGAGTTTGATATGTAACTGGGCGCTAACGCTCAATTGGTTTGGCAACTTGTTGCAAGGATTAGATTATGCTGAAGGATACCAGCGTCGACCGAAGCGAATCCGATTCGGAAAGCAGATTTAAAGAGCAAGGGGAACCCGAACTGCCCACGCGCTGCCGGAATTGTTCAGATCGTCCCGGTTGCGATCTGGATTTTTGCCTTCGGTGGTGGCACTGATCACCAAAAAACGGACTTACTTTGCATAGGAGAGTGATCAATGCCCGCACCTATCGCGCTGCCCCCCTCGGAGTTGAGGAAGATTTGCGATCCGGCCGTTTTTAAATTCACCAGCACTGCCCAGGTCCAACCCCTTGATAAGGTTATCGGCCAGAAGCGTGCTGTCCGTTCCATCAATTTGGGCTTGAACATGCATCAGCCCGGGTACAATATCTTTGTTACCGGACTGGAAGGTTCGGGCAAACGCACCATCGTACAGGATATTGTTTCCAGTCACGCCCGCGATCAGGCTGCCCCCAACGACTGGTGCATGGTCAATAATTTCGACGACGAGTTTCGTCCCAAAGCCATTTGCGTGCCCACCGGCAAAGCCACCTATTTGTCCAAATCCATGGCGCGCCTGATCCGCTGGTTGCAGATCAAGTTGCCCAGGGCCTTGGAAAGCGATGCTTTTAAGGAAAAAGTCTCCCAGCACAATCGAAAATTTCAGGTTCAGGAAGAAACGGTCATGAAGCGGCTGGAGGAGATCAGCCGCAAGCACAACATCCAACTGGCCAAGACCCAGGAGGGATTGCGTCCGGTTCCGGTTGCGGACGGCAGTCCCATGACGCGGGAGCAATTCGGCCAGTTGCCTGAAGAACAGCAGCAAGTCATTGAAAATGCACTCAATATGGTGGGCGAAGAGATGGAAAAAGGGCTTGCGGAGATCTCCGAAATCCGACAGGCCCATCAGAAATCCATGGAGCAGTTGATGCAGGAGGCGGCGCTTTCCATCGTCAAATCGCGCATGGACCTTATCCGTGAGGAGTACGCCGAGTGCAGCCAGATTCAAACCTACCTGGATATCGTTCAACAGGATATTGTCGAGCAGGCCGCAAACTTCATCTCTCCGGAAAACCATCACCAGGAGGAAGAGGCGTCCCCCTTTTCCGTTTCCCATTCCCCCTTTGATCGGTACAAGGTCAATGTGCTGGTGGATCACAAAGAGACCAGGGGAGCGCCGGTGGTGTTTGAGCCCAACCCCTCTTTTCAGAACCTTTTCGGCTATATCGACAAAAAGGCCTTCATGGGGGCGACCTCCACCGATTTCACCATGGTCCAGGCCGGATCCCTGATGCAGGCCAACGGCGGTTACCTCATTGTTGAGGTTGAATCGCTGCTTATGGATCCCCAGGTGTGGGAAACCCTCAAACGCTCCCTGCAGAACAAACAGCTCTACATTCAGGATATGCCCCACGGGCCGGCCATGTTCACCGGCAGCCTGCGGCCCGAGCCCATTGCCCTGGAGGTCAAGGTCATTCTGGTGGGCAACTATCAGACCTTTGAGATGCTCCAGAATTACGATTCCAAATTCAACAAAATATTCAAGGTTCGGGCTGATTTTGATTATGAAACCGAGCTTAACGAAAATGCGGTCCAGCACTATGCCCATTTTATCGCCAGAGTTTGCGTTGAGAACGGTCTGCACCCCTTTTCTCCCAAGGCGGTGGCTGCCGTGGTGGAATTCGGCGCCAAAACCGTTTCGGATCAAGCCAAACTCTCCCTTCGGTTCGGCCCCATCGTGGGCATCATTCAGGAGGCCGATTATTGGGCCCGGCAGGATAACGCCCAACTGATCGCAGAGTGTCATGTGGTCAAGGCTCTGAGCGAATACCGTTTTCGCTATAATTTGTACGAAGAGAAAATACACGCTTCCTATGCGGACGACACGATTTTAATCGATGTGGCCGGTGCGGTGGTGGGCCAGGTCAATGCCCTGGCCGTCTATCAGATGGGTGAGATCACTTTTGGCCGGCCCTCCAGAATCACCGCCGAAACCTTCATGGGCAAACACGGTATCGTCAACATCGAACGTGAGTCCAGTATGAGCGGCAACACCCATGACAAAGGGGTCATGATTCTTTCCGGCTACCTGGGCCGCACCTTTGCCCAGCATTATCCGTTGACCCTCTCCATCAGCATTACCTTTGAGCAGAGCTATTCCGGCATTGACGGCGACAGCGCCTCTTCCACCGAACTGTACGCCATTCTCTCCAGCCTATCCGGAATTCCCATTGAGCAAGGTATTGCCGTCACCGGCTCG